>JBIKKU010000412.1:0-2805 GCA_044360245.1 Flavobacteriales bacterium
ATGTTTCCGTAAATCCTTTTTCATCTAAAGCTTCGCGCAAATAACCAACGCGACCATCCATCATGTCACTCGGACCAACCATGTCAATTCCGGCTTCTGCCTGAGCAATGGCCATCTTCGCAAGAATGGGCAAAGTTTCATCGTTGATGATTTTGTCGTTTTTGACCAAACCATCGTGTCCATCGCTGCTGTATGGATCCATCGCTACATCACTGATTAAAGTGATTTCAGGAAATCTGGTTTTGATGTCGCGAATGGCTTTTAAATAAAAGTTTTTTTTGCTGTAAGAGTAAGTTGCGGTTTTATCTTTTAAACTATCCTCAACAGCCGGGAATAGAATGAAGCTGTGAATACCGAGTTTGATGCACGATTCAATTTCCTTGAGCAGTAAATCTGTCGACCACCGAAAATTTCCCGGCATGGATTTGATTTCGGATTTGATGTTTTTCCCATCGACCATGAACAGCGGATAAATCAGGTTGTTTAATCCCAATTGCGTTTCCTGCATCATGGAACGCATCGCGGAGGATTTACGGTTTCTTCTTGGGCGACTAAGCATATCGGACAAATTATTCATAATGGATTTGTTTTATTGTGGTGTGGTGTAGAAGCATGATGCTGACACATACTTCCATCTTCATGATTGTGTTTTTTTGGAACAGGATCATAGCCTTTCGTTCCCCAGGGGTGACATTTTCTCAGCCTATTCAATCCAAGCCAAACCCCTTTCCACGCTCCCCATTCGCGCAATGCTTCGAGTGTGTATTGCGAGCAAGTAGGTTGGTGACGGCAATGTGCACCTGTTAACGGCGAAATGGCCATTTGATAAAACCTTACCATACCGATAAACAGGTACTTCATGTATCAAAAATACTCCATTACAGCCAAGTTTCGTGCGGAAATGATCAATTTCAGGTATTTTAGAGAAGTGGGAGAAGAATTGGGATATCTAGGCTTATTTGGTGGTACATTTTTGTCGGCCACCATCATTCCGTTTGCCTCTGAAGCCTTCGTCATTGCAATGCTTTTGGGCGGATACGATCCATGGATGGTGGTCATTATTGCCTCTATCGGAAATTGGACAGGTGGAATGACAAATTACATCATTGGCTATGTGCTCGATTACCATGTGTTGGAAAAACGATTTAGGATTTCTCCCGCGCGATTGGAGAAATTTCGGAACTGGAGTCAGCATTACGGTATTTGGCTCGCACTTATTACTTGGGTTCCGATTGTGGGAGATCCGCTCACCATTGCGCTGGGTTTTTTCCGACTAACCTGGTGGAAAGTTGCCTTATTATCCTTCGCTGGAAAAGCCCTGCGGTATGTGGTTTTGGCATACAGTACACTTAGCGTTTCCTCTTCGCTTTAACACAACCGGAGGCAAAAACGACCTTTCCTTCAATGTGAAGACCAAAGTTTATGGAATTCCGTAACATCATGCATCCTATAGGAAAGATCCCCCAAGCCTGAGTTAAAAGAGTCCGTTCGCAACAAAGGCCCTTGGGTGAAGGGGATCTTTGATTTAAAGCATTTCTGCTACTTTTGGGTATGCAGTTATTTTATTCTTCTCAAATTTCCGGAAACCATCTTGTGCTTTCCGAAGAAGAAGCATCGCATGCTTCACGAGTGCTTCGCTTAAAGGAAAATGATGAGTTTCATGCAACAGATGGGAAGGGGCATATTTTCAAATGCCGTATTACCCTTTTGGGAAAAAAAGAAATCATGTCGGAAATCGTTGAAACGGCAATGGGTGCAGACACTGCATCAAAACTGCACATTGCGATTGCTCCAACGAAAAATATCGATCGATTGGAATGGTTTCTGGAGAAGGCTACTGAATTTGGAATAGGAGAGATTACGCCCATTATTTGCGATCGCAGCGAACGCAAAGAAGTGCGAATTGACCGTTTGGAAAAAATCATTTTCTCGGCCATGAAACAATCCCTGAAAACTTATTTACCTCAACTGAATGAGGCGTTGCGTTTCAAAGAATTCTTGACAAAAGCTCAGTCAGAAAATAAGTTCATTGCGCATTGTTTGGAAGACGAAAAAAAAGAATTGTTTTCATTAAGCAATCCGGAAGTAAACACTTTGGTTTTGATTGGACCCGAAGGTGATTTTAGTCCAAACGAAATTCAATTGGCCTTGTCTTCAGGATTTCTTCCGGTAAGTTTGGGAAAGTCGCGTTTGCGCACGGAAACCGCCGGAGTTGCCGTAGCTCACATGTTTTCTTTGAAGTAATCAGAAACGGGCTGTCAGTTTAAGATTGACCCTGCGCGAGGTAAGGTAATTTGGAACGGAATATTGTCTGCCGCTTACATCTTCCACCCATAAATAGGAAATGGTGTTGTTGATACCAAGAAGGTTAAATACTTCCAGACTTAAAACCAATTCATCCATCTTCTGAAAGAATGAACCCGGTTTAAGTTTTGATTTGTTTTGCAGAAATGCTTTGGAGAAACCAACATCCACGCGACGATAAGAAGGTGTACGAAGTACATCGTCGTAACGCTCTCCGCCAGGTTTTCCGTAGGGTAGAGGAGTGCCGAACAATAAACTCAAATGAACTTTAAAGCTTGGCCATTGCGGCATTTCATCTTGGAAGAACAAACCAAAATTGAAAATTTGATCTGTTGGACGAGGAATGTATCCGGGTGAATTTAAACTTGAATCTACCGCAACATTGTTGAACGTGTATCCTTCAATAATTTCTTCTCCGTCCGAATTATAATACGTGTAATAATCATCATTGGCAATGTCTTCATAGGTGCGCAAAAAGCCCATGGATGCCCATGATTCGAT
>JBIKKU010000168.1:0-6750 GCA_044360245.1 Flavobacteriales bacterium
AAAATCCCAACCTGCGGCATATCCTTTTGCCTGATCGAAAGAATAGTAACGAATGCGCACATTGTCTACTTCATAAGGAATGAGGTAGTCTAATTTTTTATAATACAATTCGGTGGTGAACTTGAACGGTCTTCCCCACATGTTAAAGAAATAATCGCCTCCCAATACAAAGTGAATGGAACGTTGCGCGCGGATATCGTAATTGATATCCCCATTCAAATCGCGCAGTTCCCGGTAGAAGGGAGGTTGATAATAAATCCCCGTGCGGAATCCCAAAATCACATTCACGCGTTCCACTTTTCCCTTTTTCATTCTAAACCAACTGGGTTTCCAGGATACACTTGCGCGAGGTGAAAAAACGGTTTGATTGCTGAAATCCCAATAGTTTCCGCGCACTCCGGCATTGAAATCAAATGCAGAAACCGAAACAAAAGTACTGTCGCCCATGGTGATGGAATCCAAGCGGATTTTCGACCAACTGTGTTGTACGAAGGCTTGCACGCGATTGGAGGATAAATTGATTTTGGTTTTCAAAACATAATCCAACACGATTTCATTCGAAGGGAATTGAGGAACAGAATAGCCTGCAGAATCAATCAGGTTCCACTCGCTTATTTTATCCTGAATGATTTCGCCTTGATAACGCATTCCCCATAAAAACCGATGCTTTCCTTTTTCTACATAACCATTGTGTGCAAAATTGTAGACCAATGCGTTGAGTTCGTTGCGTGCATGGTTCAAGAACGTTCCGACACCAAGCAAACTCGATTCTTCGCCAAAATTTTCGGATCCCAAATCACGTTCCAACTCGCTGAGGCGGTATTGACCTTGGATATCGTAGTTCTCAGCTTCTTCGGAAAAATAAGCAGAAGCAATAAACTTCAACATGGTTTTTCGGGTGATTTCCGATTCACCTACCATGCGTTCGCGCAACCTGGAAGTTGAAAGTGCACCCATGTAATTCCGGAAACGGGTGATTTCTTGCCCATCGAAATAAATCTTCAAACGCAAAGCCTGATTCACCGTTCCGAAATCCGTTTCGCGCGTGGAAGGAACAAAAGCAAACGTATTGTCGGACATGTATCCGAATGCACTCAAATCCCAATATTCATTCAACTGAAAACGAAGCAAAAACTGACCATCACCAAAAACAGGACGGTAATCTCCTTTGGTTGGAAGGGCTCCAAGGATATAGGTGTTTTTACGATAACGCACGCCGGAAATCAAAGAAACCCTTGGCGAAAAACGATGTCCGAAATAAATAGAACCACCCATTAAACTCGCGGTAACAGCCACTTCCGTAGAATCGGGAATGCGGTAGGTAATGTCGAGTACGGATGACATTTTATCGCCGTATTTGGCTTCAAATCCACCTGCAGAGAACCGCACTTCTTTTACCAAATCGGGATTGATAAACGATAGACCTTCTTGTTGTCCGTTACGCACCAAAAGTGGACGGTAAATTTCTATATCGTTTACGTAAACAAGATTCTCATCGAAATTACCTCCACGTACCGAATATTGCGCACTCATTTCGTTGTTGGAACGCACACCGATTTGAGATTTCAGCAAGTCCTCAAAATTTCCTGTAACACTCGCCATGTTGGAAAATTTGATTGGCGGAAGTTTTTCCATGGGTTCAATGCGCGGACGTTCACCGGAAATTTCTACCGTTCCCAATGAATTAATTTTAAGCATGACATCGCGTACAATCATTTCGCCGGGACCAACCTCAACCACCACGGTTTTGGGAATGAGTGTTTGAAAGGAAAAGCGCAAATGGAATTCTTTATTGGCAGGAAGTACCAATTGATAGTTACCAAGACTGTCGGTTGAAGTTCCGGTTTTCGTTTCTACCACCTGAACGTTTACTTTTTCAAGACGTTCTCCCAATTCGTTGGTAACAGTACCCCGCACAATTCCCGTATTCTGCCCGAAAGAGCGAAAAACAGAAAAGGTAAGAAAGAAGGCAATCAGGAGAAAACGCATGCAGGAGGAAAGCTATGATGCTACTTGGCTTTAAAGTCGCCGTTTTTCCAGGCTTCAACGAATTTATACCAGGCAATTGGATTTAGCAGATTATTAGGTGGCACTTGTCCTGCATAATACAATTTGTATTGCTGCTGTTGCATCGTCTGACGATAAGCCATCCCCGGATCGTTTGCTGTTTGTTGTGCAGCAAGCGCCATCGAAGAATTATTCAGATTATTGTTGGCATTCCCCATATAATCCTGTGGAATAGGTTGATTCACAAATGCCGTTGCGAATTGTTCTTTGGACGGCCATGGATAAATAAAAACAGGTTTCAGTTTCACCGTATCGGTTTGCATAACCTGAATCAAGGAATAGCGGTTTTCTTTTAAAGTATCAGGAATAACAAAGGTGGTTTTTCGGTAACCGAGCACAGAGAAAACAATCGTATCTCCTTTCATGGCAACAAAAGAGAAGAAGCCATAATAATCCGTAAGCGTTCCTCGACCGGTTCCCTTTTCGTAAATCGCAACATAGGGCAGTGGTGCCAGCGAGTCGGCTGTAACCACAATTCCAGAAAATTGGACAAGCTTATTATCGAACAGTAAAGAAGAATCTTTTTGCTGTTGTGCAAATGAACCTGAAAAAGTCATGAGCAAAAAAGCAAGTATCAAAATACGTTGGAACATGAGGGCAGTGTTTATTGTAAAGGTACGGAAAAGACTATTCCCGACCTTGCCATTCCTCGAAAAATCGTGCCAACCAAAGCTCCATGAATGCATGTCGTTCTTCGGCAATTTTCCCGGCAGTGTCGGTATTCATCCTGTCCTTCAGCAGTAATAACTTCTCGTAAAAGTGATTTATTGTGGTCCCCTCACTTTTGCGGTAATGGTCAAAATCCTGATGCTGTACCGGCAATTCCTCCGGATCATACATCATGCGGTGTTTCGAGCCTCCATAGGCAAAAGCACGTGCAATACCAATGGCTCCAATGGCATCCAAACGATCGGCATCCTGAACCACGGCACCTTCAATCGTACTCATCGGAGTAGGAACACCCGAACCCTTATAGCTGATTTCAGCCACAATCTGAACCACTTTTTTGCGTGTTAAAGCATCAACTCCCAACGAAAGCATGATTTCATCGGCAATACGCTGACCGATATACGGATCATCAGGGTGAAATTTATGGTCGGCAATATCATGCAATAAGGCACCCAATTGAACCACAAAAACATCGCATTGTTCCTCAGCGGCAAGGCGAACCGACATGTTCAACACACGTTCAATGTGAAACCAATCGTGACCACTTCCTTCCTTGCGAAATTTTTCTTTGACCAAATCTTTGATTCGGTCGATGATTTCCAATTGTTCCGGACTCATGCGCTGATGACCAATTTTCTTGTAGCAGAACCGGATTTGGTGTACACTTTTACGAAGTAAACACCGGGAGGAATATTCAAATACAACGTAGAAGTTCGCAACAATGCACCACCGGTTTGAATGAGTTTACCTTGAAGATCATAAACCTCAGTTTGCAATATATCCTCATGCAAATTGATCAATTGAAAATGCCCATCGGCAGAAGGATTCGGATAAACAGAAAATTCCGGGAAATTGAAGTCAGGAACCGACTGAAAAATAGATCCGTCAAGCAGTTCTGCAACCAACACCGGACTGCGATCTGCAGCATTGTAAAGCGATTCAAACAAATCGATTTCAACCGAAGAAAAGGTGAACATTTCATCTAACCATTTTCTTGGAACACTTTCGTAATAGACACGAGTGCTGATGTTTAGATTGCCTGTATATCCTCCCAAATCAATTCTAAAATGAACATCATCTGTTCCTGTTCCTTCTGTGCTACCGGAGAAATTAAAATCCGAATCGGTCAGTGCATCACCGTATACTTTGCAGGTATCGTAAGCATTGTGAGCGGCTGTAAATCCGGATGGAACCAAACGATTGTCTTTGATGGTGGTATTGGCTCTTTCCAAAACTGTAGTAATATCGCCGTTGACATCTGCCATCACCATTTCGTAAATCTGAACTTGTTGATCGGAATTGATGATGTTGTAATGAGGTTCGTAATCGGTGTTTTGATTTTGAAGATCATCCCCCTGACGAATACCACTTTTGAAAAGCGTATCGCCATTGTCATCCATTACCACAAATTCTACATAAGCTCTACGCGAAGGATATCCACTCGGGAACTTATGTCCGGCCTTATTGCTTAAGCGAACATCGTAAAACAAAGAATCGGCGGTTTGAACGCTTGAAACCAATGTTAAATCAAGTGTTTGTTGTTTTAACATGCGTTCGGTGCGAGCAATGGTTGAGTCAAAATTCACAGCTGTTGCGTACAATCCGAGTCCGGAAATATTTGCTTTTAAGAGTTTCAGCATAAACACATTTCCGCCAACCAGTTCATGTTTTCCAAAAGGCGAACGATACAATCCGAATGGTGGTCCATTGGAAAGCCTTACTGCATCATCGATGCGTGGAATATGACACGATTGACATGTTCTGCCGTTGACATTCGTTTCGGTGTTGAATTCTGAATTGAGCCATTCATGGTAAGTTGCCTGTTCCACAAAATGATTTCCGGTTAGGTTTCCACTTAAATCTGCAGTTTCGGTGATTAAAGTATGGCAAGAACCACACAATCCCGCATTATTGATATGAGCTCCGTAAAGCGGCGTAAATCCTGAGTTTCCGGCCATGGGTCCCATTGGATTGGTGTATGGTCCGAATACATTTTTCAACGTGTCGAAAAACAAATTGCCTGAAAAGGATGCATTGAGTGCAGTGTCTCTTCTTTGGTGACAAGCTCCGCAAGCAACACCTTCCAATCCAACAGAATCCGATTGCATCATGGCTATGCTGTAGGTTAATCCGAGGTGTTCGGCATTGTATCTTCCTTGTGGTGCATGGCATTTGGTGCAGGTGAGTTCAAGAGCCGATTGATGCGCGGGGTTTACCAAAACTTCGTGACTAACTTTTGCTCTCCAAAACGGATCACGTGCCGAGTTGGCCATCATGGTGCCGGCCCAGGCATCTGCAACATTTACGTCAACACCATTTGCATCTACCATTCCACCCTGCGCAGGATCGTATCCGTGGCATTGTGCACAAATTCCTGTTCCTGCAAATAGCGCATTGGATTGGTAGGAAAACCCGCGAAGTTGTTTTCCGGAATGGTTATGCCAGTGGTATCCCCGATGGAGTTTACCTGTGTTTTTTTGGGCATAAACAAAACCTGCAATCAGCAAAATTCCCAAACTCAATACCACCAATTTTTTCATGGCCCTATTTTTTTGGAAATATAATGGATTTGAAATGGTATTTCGGTGATAAACCGCACAAAAAAAGGCTGTCCATTGAAATGAACAGCCTTTTCATTCAAAGACAATAATTTATATTACATGCATAAGGATATAAACCACTGCACCGCCAACATAACCAAGAATGGCCAAAGGCGATATTTTTTTCAGGTACCATCCGAAAGAAATATGTTCTAATCCCATCACTGCAACACCTGCTGCTGAACCAATGATTAAACAAGAACCGCCTGTACCGGCACAATAGGCAAGGAATTCCCAAAAAGCACCACCTGCCATGAAGTCACCCGTAGGAGCAATTTCATACATACCTTGGGCAGCTGCAACCAATGGAACGTTATCTACAATGGCAGAAAGGAAGCCAATGGCAATATTGATGGAATAGATGTTTTTATTCAAGGCAGAGTCCAGAAAATTGGCCGTTGCTCCAAGGTGCCCAACAATTTGCAATGCCCCAACAGCAAGAAGAATACCCAAAAAGAAAAGTACAGAAGCGGTATCGATTTTTTGCAAAACCCCAATGACCGAAACAGAGCGTTTCTCTTGATGGTCTTTCCCTTTATGCATAAGTTCTGTAACAACCCATAAAACACCAAGTGATAACATCATTCCCATAAATGGAGGTAGGTGGGTCACAGTTTTAAATACTGGAACAAACAACAGACCACCTATTCCTAACATGAAAACGAGATTTTTCTGGCTTTGTGTAATGTTGGTATTGTGATGTCCATTAGAAGTAGTTTTTTCGGGGCGTTCAATGGTTCCGCCTTTCATAAAGAAAGTTACTGCAAGTAAAGGGAAAATAATTGTTGCTAAAGAAGGTAAAATCAAATGGATAACCATAGAAGCAGTGTCAGGTAACTGCCCCTTAATCCAAAGCATCGTTGTAGTTACGTCGCCGATCGGACTCCATGCACCCCCTGCATTTGCTGCAATAATCACAAATCCTCCAAAAAGCCATCTGGTTTCTTTATCGTTGATTAGTTTTCGGCACAATGAAATCATAACGATAGCCGTTGTGAGGTTGTCGAGAGCTGCAGATAAAAAGAAAGTAATAAATGAAATTACCCAAAGTAGTGTGGTTTTGTTACTAGTATTGATGCGGTCCGTGATAACAGAAAATCCTTCATGGGCATCTACAAGTTCTACTATGGTCATGGCACCCATCAAAAAGAAAAGGATACTGGCTATTTCTGCGACATGGTGCATGAGGTTTGCTTCAGTAAAATGGATGTCTTTATATCCACCGAAAACGTAAAGCGTCCAGCACAATACTCCGGTGAGCAGTGCAGATGCTGCTTTGTCAACTTTGAGCGGATGTTCGAGCGCAATGGCTGCATATCCGAGCACAAAGACAACAATCATTAAAATTGAAAAGATGTCCATTGATGTTAGTTTTTATGGTTTGAAAATGATTTGCAAAATAATAGAAATTGGT
>JBIKKU010000102.1:0-8932 GCA_044360245.1 Flavobacteriales bacterium
AATGGAAAAGGTCGTGCATAAGGACGACTGTTTCAACCTCGGATACATATCAAGCCTACATGGCTTCAGAGGAGAATTCAAACTCTATTTAGATGTTGATGATCCTGTTGAATATGAAGAACTGGAATCAGTTTATGTCGAACTCGATCATAAACTGGTTCCTTTTTCGTTTACACGCTTTTCTCGTCCTAAACAAGGATTTGTTGTGGCAGGATTCGAAGGTGTTGATTCCGAAGAACAGGCCAAAAAGCTGGTTGGAAAAAGCGTATTTCTTCCATTGGAAGCATTGCCTCCCTTGAGCGGAAATAAATTTTATTACCATGAAGTCATTGGCTTTACCGTTAGCGATGCGCAATTGGGAGAAGTGGGCGAGGTAAAGGATGTCCTCACCGGCGCAGCTCAACATTTGTTGCAGGTTTTTAAAGGCAAAACGGAAATACTTATACCCATTCTGGATACCATGATTGTTTCGGTGGACCGCAATGCGCGTGTAATTCATACAAACGTGCCCGACGGTCTTGTTGAAATGTACACCAATCCGGAAAAGAACGAAGATCGCGATGTCTGAAAAGACCGATAAATACGAGCGTCCTTTTCGTTTCAAGAAATTCTCTATTCATCAGAAACATGCTGCCATGAAAGTAGGTACCGATGGTGCTTTGCTTGGTGCATGGGCCGGAGAAGGAAATCCAAGGAGTATTCTTGATATTGGTACAGGTACCGGAATTGCAGCATTGATGATTGCCCAACGCTTTCCATTGGCATTGGTAAGCGGAATAGAAATCGACGACGAAGCCATAAAGGATGCACAGAAAAATTTTGCCGAAGCTCCTTTTGCCGATAGAATGTTGTTGCATCATGTCGCATTGCAGGAATTTTCTTCCAATCAAAAATTCGATTTAATCGTTTGCAATCCGCCTTATTTCGAGAATTCGCTGCGCAGTGCTTCCGTTAAGCGGGATAGGGCCAGGCACAATGAATCTCTTGGTTTGGATGAGTTGTTTGAAAAGGCAACTACATTGTTGCATGAAGAAGGAACGTTTGAATTGGTTGTTCCATTTGATAGCTCAGATCGCATCGAAAAATTATCCGTACAAAATGGATTTTTTGTGCATCACCGATGTGATGTGTCCAGCTGGGAAAATGAAGCTCCCGTAAGAACCTTATGGCGTCTGGGATTTAGAGAGAAATCCATGGAGCGAACTTCTTTTTTTCTGTATGTGGAGCATTTGGTTCCATCGGATGCTTTTCGTGCATTGGCCAAAGCATTTTACCTGAAGTTCTAAGGCAATTCAGGAAGATCAATTTTTTCTCCCAGGTATTTTGGTTTTTTTCCTAGCCAAATATCCATTACTGCAGCAGTCCTTGCAAGGATTTCGCGTGGTCTAAAACTTTCGTTTCCATATACATCATGCGCATTGTAAGCAACTGCATCTAAGCCCAGGCCCTGACAAATATAGAGCGCTCTTTTGTTATGGTACTCCTGCGAAATGATGGTGAAACTTTTTAATCCGAAAATTTTACATGCACGGTAAATAGAATCGAAGGTTCTCAATCCGGCATAATCACAAATGATGCGCTTTTCTGGAACGCCTTTTTTTAACAGCGCATCTTTCATGTCTTGAGGCTCGTTGTATGATTTCTTCGAATTATCGCCGCTTACAATCAAGTATTTTATTTTTCCGGCATGATACAATTCTGCTGCTGCATCGATGCGGTATTTAAAATACGGATTGACGAGATTTCCTCTGTAATATTTTGAAGTCCCCAACACAATTCCGGTTTTTCGAAAGGGAATAGCATGAACGTCGGAAAATGTCTTTCCACTTGATCGTAGATGCACAATCATATTGCATAGTCCAACAAATACAAGTATTTCAAGCAATAGTACCGCTGTAATGCGCGTAATTTTGTGACGAAGCATTTTCCGAATCATGCCCCAAAGATGAGGCTTGGATAAAATTATTTACCCTTTCAAAATTATTCGAGTGGATACACTTATTGTTCGTCGGCAGAATATCTGATTTGGTTCATTCCATTAGCGGTAATCCTACTAAGAATCGTTGTTCTTGAACCATATGGTATCACTAATGCTCATTTGGCATATAACTTATTCTCCTATGGCATAAATTTATCCTCATATAACTTATACTCATATAGCATATAGCTTATGTCCATATAGCATATAACTTATACTCATATAGCATATAACTTATGTCCATATGGCATATAACTTATACTCATATAGCATATAACTTATACTCATATAACATATAACTTATGTCCCTATGGCATATAACATATATCCCTATGGCATATAACATATATCCATATCTCTTATCCCCTCATTCTTCCAGCAGCATCAGTGCCTCATTAAGCTCTCCAAGGGCTTTTCGGTCGTTTTGTTTTTTGGCAAGTTCAATCCCCGATTGGTAGGTGGAAATTGCTTTTTCGGGTAGACCATTTTCCTCTTGCATTTTGCCCAATTGGTAATAGGTGGCCAAATACTCCGGATCTTTTTGCTGCAATTCTTCCAACATTTCAATGGCTTTTTTTAGGTCACCGTGTTTCTTGAATTCCAGCGCAACCGCGTAATGTAAAAAAGAATCCTCCGGGTTTTGCTCAAGCATTTCCCGGATCATTGTAAAGCGTTCGGAAGGTATCATTTGCCAAAAATGGTTATTCTGATTCAATTCCGCAAAAGTGTAAATGATCACAACACAACCATTGTTTTTGTAGTTCCATCTGATGCTCTAATAAAATAAATTCCTGCGGCAAATCCGGTAGTATGAATGAATCTGGTGTTCTGTTCAGGTGAAACCAGGTTCCCTTGCGCATCATAAACCGAAACTGTTGTTGGAGTACCCAAATCCACAATCGTTCCGGCAATAGCAGGATTCGGAGCCGGTAAAAATTCACCGCTGTTTTCTCCTTCAAAATAAACAGCTCTTACTTGCGAATACGTCGATGTGCCATCGTAATCTGTTTGTTTCAGGCGGTAATACGACCAACCTCCAAGCGGTTGAGTGTCTAGTGTGGAATAATTCAAAGTGGAATTAGAATTTCCTGCTCCGTCTACAAGGATTACAGACTCAAAATAAACCCCATTTGCGCTGCGTTCAATGGTGAAAAAATCATTGTTCTCTTCAGAAGCAGTAGTCCAGGTAAGCAATACTTCATCCCCTCTGCGCACCGCGTCAAACGCAGCTAAATGAATGGCAAGCGGAGAATTATTGAGGTTGCGGTGAATCACAAAAGTTGAAAATCCACTAACCGAAATGCGAATTGTATTCACACCTGCAAAAGGAACACCGGTTGAAATTTGAGAAGGAACAATCAGCGTGGAAGCACCGGTTAATCCCGGACCGGCAAACTTGGTTACCACAAGCTGACCAATCGACATCAAAGCAGGATCTGCAGCTTGAAGCGCTTGAAATTCCGCATCGGTAAAATAAAGTTCAACTTCTGCCGGACCATTACTCGATGGTGTGATAGTAGTTACCCTTTGAAGGTAGGGCATGTTGTTAAACGTTTGCACACTTGGCAAAATCTGCACACTGGCATTGGTGTTGTTTAAATTGTTTCCGCCGCTCGCATCAAATACACCTGCAAGCATAGTGTTTGCGGCACATACCAAATACACCCAATTGTTCGGACTATACACATTACATCCTGTTGCATTGGCATTGATTGGCGTGATGTTGTTGGGATAGGGATTCACATTCACAATGGCTTGTCCCATCGGACTGACACATCCGTTCACGCTTTGTTGCATGTAATAAACAGCATTTGCAGTAAGTGATGGTGTTGAAAATGTATTTCCGCTGCCAAGAGCATTGGAACCTGCTGCAGAGCTATACCATTGTGTGTTTGCGCTGTTGGAAGTCACCATTGCAGATGCTCCGTAACAAATGGTTTGTGCCGCTGCAATGGGTGCCGTTGGAATTGGATTTAAAGTAACATTAACCTGATCGCTGGCAGAACAACCATTGGAATTGGTTACGGTAAGCGTGTATGTTTGCGAGGAACTGCCCGAAAATACCGGATTTCCAATGTTGGTTTGCGATAAGCCTGCAGAAGGTGACCACTGAAATGTATATCCTGAATTAGATGCCAGTGTTGGAGTAAAAGTGAAATTGGAAACGGTAAAAGTTCCTGCACCAAGTGTATTGTCGGCTGTAAACATTTGCAAAACAAAAACAGTTCCTGCAACCACTGTAATGTTTCCTGATGTGCCGCTTTGGGTGATGGCACCGGTTCCTGAATTGTCGAAACCTGCCGGAACAGCAAATGCCCCGTTGTTGCCGATTTGTGGATAATCGTAGCTCGGATCCCAGTCTAATGTAGAATAGGACCAGTTGAAAGAAATGGTTCCGGAATTTAAAACGGTAATGGTCCATTCGCTTGTTCCCGAAACACCGGAACCGTCGTCACCACCGGTGATGGTAATGGATGCGGGAGCGCTAGTGGTATTGATATTTCCGTTGGAAGTGGTATTGATAAAATTCCAGTTGGATGTTGCAAAATCATTGAGAAATCCAACAGATGGTGCTCCATTTGAAGTTCCCGCTGTTCCGTTGAGCGACACAGTTGTTCCTGCGCAAAGTGATTGATCATTTCCGGCATTTACCGGTGGTGCACTTAGCATGGTAACGGTAACACTTGCACAACCGGGACTGAACGATCCATTGGAGAAATTTTTGGCATAATAGGTTGTTGTTGCACTTGGTGTAATAGTCAAGGTCGTGCCGGTTCCAATTTGTGTACCTCCGCAGCTTCCGCTGTACCAATATACTGTCCCCGCAGCCCCACCGGCAGAGAGCGTAACCGAACTGCCCTGACAAACCGGATTTGTCGAGGCGGTAGCACTGGTGGGGTTTGGGGTTGAACAGTTAAGAGCTATAGAAAATGCGGCATTACTGGAATAGCCATGAACCAAAATGTAATATGTTGTTCCATTTACTGAATTCCAGGAATAAGATGCTCTTGTTGATGGGGTGCATGCAGGACCATTATCATCGTTACCGCCAACACAAGTAAGTGCGCTGCAGGTTCCGGAAAAAACAGAAATTTTACTATCCCAAACGGTTCCGCATAATGAGGCGGTAAACACACTTCCGTTTCCGCTTACCGAATACCAAACACCGGGTTGAGATTGTGATACGTTGCATGTGCCGTTTTCTCCCGTCCCTGAATTGGTAGCGTTAACTGTCGTTCCCGAAAGTGTTTGTCCGCAGCTTATCGCTGTTGCACTGCATACGAGGTCATTGGATGGTGCACTAATGCTAACGCAAGAACTGATGTAATAATTCAGGCGTGTGGCAGTGTTGAGGTTGGCACAAAAATAATTGGTCAATAATACCGAATAGGTACCTGCAGTAACGCATGTCCAGGTAATGCGCGATTGGGTCCCGCAATTGTCATCACCTGTTGCCAATACTGTTCCTCCTGTGCCGGTGGAGTATAAACGCAAATAGGTATCAGCAGTCGACTGACTGCATGTTTCGAACACATAAGTACAACCCGGAGTGGCCACAAAGTTAAATGCTCTCTTTCCGCTGTTGTAAGAAGCACTCAATTGCGCCGACAAAGTTGGTGTTATGGCCACGTTTGAAGTGGCGGCTGCACAATATTGCGCTTGACTTCTGGTGCTAACAAATAAAAGCAGAAGAAAGAAGGACAGTGTCCATGCATTTTTTCGAGAGATCCAATTTGTGCACATAATCATTCGGTTTGGTGGTATGAACTGTATTTCAAATTGTCAACCATTCTTCTGTAACCATTGATTTTACTGGCTTTTTAAAATGGTTGATGAATTTTTCCTTCCCGAAATGGGAATTTTTTCCTGAAATACATTGGATTACCAATGGCCTAAAAAAGAGAAGGGGCGGAGCGTAAACTCCACCCCCCCCAGGGCCTATGAGGTGAACGGTCAAAGCCGCTCACATGGAAAAGAACGTACAGGTTTACGAATATCTGTTTCCGACATGATGCCGATGATGAGTCGACTTGTTGGCTTGTTTAAGGTTTTCATGTTGAACAGATTTGATACACTGCATTCCAAGATTGTGCCGTTGTTTTAAGTGTTTGAAAATCAGTATTTAAATAGTTTTGAGGTATTTGTTTTTTTCCCGAATTGGGATGAAATGTTCCATTTTAAAAAACCGTTCCCTCGAAAAATATTCCCTTTCCTTTTTGGCGTATTTCGTTAAAGTGTTGATATATAGGTTTTTAATAAAATCGTTTTGTTTAATGATTTTCTGAAATTGTTAAACAAAAGTAATACTACCAGTGTTGTAGCTAAAAGAAAATCAAAACCTATGAAAAGAATTGTTCGACCCTTTATGCTCATCGCAGGAATGAGTTTTTATTCCCTGTATGCATCCGGCCAAAACGCCAGGGTGCAAGTCATCCACAACTCTGCCGATGCTTTGGCAGCAACAGTGGATGTTTATGCCAACGGAGCCATGTTATTTGATGATTTCGCTTTCCGCACGGCTACTCCATTTGAGAACATTCCTGCGGGAGTGCCCATCACGCTGGCCATTGCGCCCGGAAACTCAACCAATGCCTCGCAAGCATTCGCTACGTTTAATGTCAATTTTGTAGATGGTGAAACCTATGTGGTAGTGGCCAACGGTATTGAGTCTCCATCCGGATATTCTCCTTCACCAGCATTCGAGTTGGATGTATTTGCAGGTGCGCGCGAAACTTCATTGGTAAGTGGACAAACCGATGTGCTTGTGGTGCACGGATCAACAGATGCTCCAGTTGTAGATGTAGAAGTACCGGGAGCGGGAACAGTGGTGAACGATCTTGCTTATGGAAATTTCAACTCCTATTTGCAATTACCAACAGTCAACTATACACTCAACATTACCGATCAAACCGGAGCTGTGGTAGTGCGCAGTTATCAGGCAACCTTGCAGGATTTTTCAACTCAGAATCTTGCCATAACAGTTGTCGCCGGTGGTTTTCTGGATCCAGGCGCGAATTCAAACGGCGCCGAATTTGGATTATGGGTGGCTCTCCCAAGTGGTGGAAATTTAATTCCACTCGAAAAATCTATGGCACGTATTCAGGTAATTCATAATGCACCGGATGCAGCGGTAAATGAAGTTGACCTCTACCTCAACGGAAATTTATTGGCAGATGATTTTACCTTCCGCACTGCGTCTGCTTTTTTGGATTTGGATGCTGAAGTAAGCAATTCCATTGCAGTTGCTCCCGGAAATTCTACCAATGTTTCACAAGCTCTTACAACCATTCCCTTAGTTGCAGAAGCCAACAAAACCTACATCGCCATTGCGAATGGAATTGTTTTCCCTGCGGGATATTCACCTGCTCCTGCATTCTCTTTGGATGTGTTTGATATGGGACGTGAACTTGCCGAAAATGCAGGAGAAACCGATGTGTTGGTATTCCATGGATCAACCGATGCACCTGTTGTGGATGTTGAAGTACCTGGTGCCGGAACAGTGGTGAACGATGCAGCATATGGTGATTTTGCAGGGTATCTGGAATTGGCAAATGCAGATTATACATTGAATGTAACCGATCAAACAGGTGCTGTAGTAGTAAAAAGTTACCAAGCTCCATTGCAAACTTTAGGCTTAGAAGATTCAGCATTGGTTGTAGTTGCAAGTGGATTTTTAAATCCTGCTGCAAACAACAATGGCGCAGCATTTGGACTTTGGGTGGCCCTGCCCGATGGAGGTGCAATGATTGAATTACCAACTTCCAATGCACGAGTTCAAATTATTCACAATTCAGCAGATGTTGCTGTGGATACTGTAGATGTTTACCTCAATGGAGTTTTGGTGCAAGATGATTTTAAATTCCGTCATGCAACCGCTTTCCTCGATATCGATGCAGAAGTAAGCAACAATATTGCTTTGGCACCGCGGACTTCAACCAATGTTTCGCAAGCCTTGGTCGATTACGATGTAACATTTAATGCCAACGAAACCTATGTGGTTGTCGCCAATGGAATAGCTGTGGCTTCGGGATATACACCTGCTCCCACATTTGGATTGGATGTGTTTACAGGTGCACGTGAAACAGGATATGTTGGATCGAACACCGATATTTTAGTAGTACATGGATCAACCGATGCGCCTGTGGTAGATGTTGAAGCCGGAGGAGCTACCATCGTGAATGATTTGGCCTACACCGATTTTCAAGGATACCTGAGTGTACCTACTTCTGATTTGGTGCTCGATATTACTGACCAAACCGGTTCAACAGTTGTTGCAAGTTTTGCAGCCCCCCTTCAAACACTGAATTTACAAGGTGATGCCATTACAGTTGTTGCTTCAGGATTCCTAAATCCTGCCAATAACAATAATGGTCCTGCATTCGGACTCTGGGCGGCAACAAACTTAGGTGGACCATTGTTACCATTGGGAAATGTGACATCCGTAAACGAAGAAGCAGAATTGATTTCAGCAGTTTATCCTGTTCCTGCAGCAAGTGAAATCACCGTTCAACTGCAACCTGAATTGAGCAATGGAAACATATCCATTACAGATCTTTCCGGACGTGTTGTTTACAATGCGGCATTCAATTCAACAACCATTGTTATTCCTGTAATTGAATTTGCAAATGGAATGTATGTGGTGGAGATCAGCAGCAATAGCGGAGTTCAATACGTAAGCATACAAATTGCACACTAAACCTGGTGGTGTGTAATCACAATAGGATCCCCGTCGGCAAGGACGGGGATTTTTTTTTCAATATGCAACAAACCATGAGCTTCAATACTGCACAAATTTTTATCGTTTTTCGGATAGCTTAACTTACCGCGTCATTAATTGAATTATATTGGGTATGTTGTTTCAGCTTGATTCTGATTTAATTACGAATGTCCAAAGACCACTGTTTTTACTTTTTATCCCGATACTTTTGTGTCAAAAAAGCGGACAAAAGTTTT
>JBIKKU010000216.1:0-5707 GCA_044360245.1 Flavobacteriales bacterium
CATCCATTCCGAAAATACCAGCGGAACATTTCTGTATTCCGGTCAACAATTACCGGCCGGAATCTACCTTCTTGAAATTATTGCGGATGGAAAAAGGCAGATACAACAAATTTTTATTTCGCAATAAATACACATCCCTTTAAGGCTTTTTTTTCTTATTGCTTAAATCGGTCTCCTTATTGTTGAAGACCTCAACCTCTTTACCTCATTTTGTGAGCTTGGCGTTCTATTCCTTTCACAACATTTCCGAAACCCCAGATTAAAATTACTTACATCTGGTTAAGGTATTCGCGCATTTTGAGAACACATGCACTCTTGGGAAATTGTAATCTCAAAAAACAAATTAAAAAAATCATTTTTTACTCACAGCATTGGCCAATCTATCCTTCAATAGCCTGACAGGGAGACTTTCCGCTGGATATTCCCCTAGTGAAATATACCTATGTCATTTGCATTGATCATGATTTTATTAAATTTTCCCATCGTTGTAAATGATTCATCTTTTTTCTGCTCTAGATTCACTACTTTCAACAAATAAAACCATACTGCTATGAAAAAAACTTTACTTTTTATTCTTCTCATCTGTGGGGTATCGCTTGGTAAGACACAGGCCCAAACCTTCACTGGTTATGATGATTATGACACCATCAATTTTAATGGCGACACCTTGTACTTTGAGCTTACGGGTGCCCAAGCGGGAGCATGGGGTAATGCAGAACTTACGATTTATTACGAAGGAGATTTTGGGGACGGTACTGAATATTTTGATTTCTTGGGCGAAGGAAGTCAAACCATTTTAGGATCTACAACATACAATCCCAATGGAGATTGCGCCCCTGAAGATTCCATTACCCTTTCTTTTCCTGCAGCAGATATCAACACATGGGCAGCCGACGGAACAATTTATTTGCGTCTTGTGCCTACCATGGATGTTGATGTTGCTTGTGCCGACAGAGCAAAAATCCGTTTACGTTACAACTATTGCAGCTTTGGCGTTCCAACGCAAATTGCAACGATTACCAATTCAGATTTTAATGTTTGTCGCACCGAAGGTACCATTACATTAACCGGAACTCCTGCCGGAGGAAATTTTTCGGGAACAGGAGTTAGTGGTTCAACCTTGAATCTCAACAGTGCTCCTGCCGGTAGTTCGATTGTTGTTACCTACACTGCCACAGATGGTATTGGTTGCATTACCACAGCAGAAGACACTTTCATGGTTGGAATTGAGCCTAGCTTCAATAATCTGGAAGCTTGTCCGGATTCAGCCGTAATATTGGAAGAAACCGGTGGATTAATTCCAATTATATGGTATTCCGACTCAGGCTTATCCAATGTTTTGGATACTGCGCTAAGTTATACCACCGCCCCATTATTTAACACCACTACATTTTACGGGATTTCTGCTTGCCCATCAGTTTATTTTAGACTTGATACGATTACCGATGCAAATGCTGCGATTGTAGATCATGACGGAATTACCGGTGATGACCGTGGTGGAATAGCCGTAACACCCAATTATGTGTACATCAACGGCGACAATGGAGCTGCCCGTTACGATTTAGACCTCACGAATGGTATAGCAGTTCCGCAACGTGACGGACTTTTTTCTGATTTATCATCAGGCACATTATACTCCTTCTGGAACACATCCAACAATAGCGATGTACCTAACCCTTCCAATTCAAGCAGTGATGCGATAATGATTTTAGACGATATGTTGATGCCTACCGGAAATATGATTTCTTTAAGTCAATCCCTAAGTTTGGACAACAACTTATATCGATCAGGTATTTTTGCGGGACATGGTTTTTTATTGTTTTTTAATGGATCTGACGAGCATTTTTATGTCATCAACTTTTGTGATGGTTCAGTTACTGATTTGGGACAAAGTTCTTCTATGATGTTTCAAGGTTCTGAAAACTGGGCTGATTGGGGTGTAGCCGAATTTGACGGCACAAATTATTACGCCCTTTACCGTGACTTCAACGATAGTGACATCCATCGTTTGGAAGTACCAAATGGAGCATATACTAGCATGAGCAGTTTTTCAAATCTTAGTGATTTGGCCTCATTTACCTACAATCCTTGGAACAGCAGATGGTATTTCCATTATGAAGGAAGTGGTCAGTTTGGAGGTTCTTCAGAAACACTCGGATATACAGATGCTACAGATTCTACCAGCATTTTAAGCGCAAGCTCCATTGGTTGTGCGGCACCTTTAACCGTAACTATTCCAAATATTGAACTTGGTGCAGATACCACCATTTGTCAGGGAAATTCCATTACGCTTTTTGGAGGAGCCGGTTTTATTTCTTACACATGGAATGGGAACAACAATAACTTCAACACTTATGAAGTTACCGCAACTCAATCTGTAGAACTCGAAGTAATTTCTCAGAATGGTTGTGTGATTGCTGATAGCATAATGGTAACGGTTAATCCGCTTACAGTTAGCCTTGCACTTACTCAAGATATTTTCTGCAATTACAATGATCCCACACTTCTCAGTGGAGGTACTCCTGCCGGCGGATCCTTCTCCGGAAACGGTGTGACCAACGATTATTTTGTTCCTTCTGTTGCAGGAAACGGAACACATACCATTACCTACACTTTTGTGGATGGCAATGGATGTGAAGGTGATGCCACACAAACTGTTACAGTTGACAATTGTGCTTCGGTTGAAGAAAACAGTGCAATGTCTTTGCAACTTTCTCCTAACCCAACAAACGGAATGGTAAGCCTTACCCTATCTAATAATTTAATTGGTTTAACCACGATTGAAGTGATAGACCTTACCGGAAAAATCATTTTTACCGAAACGGTTTCAACTTCAAAAATCAATTTGAACTTAACGCATTTACCAAACGGTATTTACCTCATTCGTGCAGGAAATGGAAATGCAACACAAACCGAACGACTGATCCTGCAGCATTAATTCCATTATTCGTTTCTGAAGCCCCGTAGTTTTTCTGCGGGGCTTTTTTTGTCCTTATCTTTAAACCTTGTTTGCCATTATCGACATAGAAACCACAGGCCTTGATCCGAAAAAAGACAAGATCACTGAAATTGCCATTATGGTGCATGATGGGCTAAGCGTTGTGGAACGGTTTGCAACCTTAATCAATCCCGAACGAAGTATTCCGGCGCATATTTCACGCATCACGGCCATCAACGATGCCATGGTAAAAGATGCACCGAAGTTTTTTGAAGTCGCGAAAAAAATTCTTGACCTAACACGAGACCGTATTTTTGTGGCTCACAATGTTGAATTCGATTTTCGTTTTGTGCAGGAAGAATTTAAATCTTTTGGTTATGCATTTAAACGCGATAAATTATGTACGGTGCGCTTAAGTAAAAAATTGTTACCGAAAAGAAAATCATATAGTTTGGGTCGACTATGCGAATCACTTAGCATACCACTATTGGGAGCGCATCGTGCCTCTTCCGACGCTGAAGCAACTGCACAACTTTTCACCTACCTGATGCAATTGAAAAGCGCCCATCCGGTTTACAAGCATCAAGACTTGGACACCATCAATACCGGAAGGGTTGCGAAAATCCAGGAATACATCTTAAAAAAACTGCCCGAAGTAACCGGTGTATATCGTTTTCTCAACAAGAACCGTGAGATTATTTACATAGGCAAAAGCAACAATATCCGACAGCGCGCCATTCAACATTACAACGCCAAAGACAAAAAAACTCGGCGCATGATTGGCGAGATCTACAATGTAGAATGGGAAGAAACAGGAAGTGAACTCATTGCTCTATTGCTTGAATCGGAAGAAATAAAACGCTTCAAACCACCCTTTAATCGTGCCAGAAAAAGAGATTTATTTTCTTATGCACTGGAATCCTACTTCAACGAAAACAACATCCTTAACCTCCGCATTGTTACGCGTGAAGCATGTTCAGATCCGATAAAAACGTTTCACACCTGGATTTCTGCACGTTCCTTTCTGAACCAATGGTTTGATGAGGGTTTGGCTTGTCCGAAATACTGTGGTTTTTTCGATCACGATGGACCATGCTTCAATTTTCAAATCAAAAAATGCAAGGGAATTTGTTGCGATCAAGATTCCATCGAGAGCTACAATCAACGGTTGACGGATGCCATTGCCTTGCAAAAAGGAAATCGGAATGACCTCATTTTAGAAGAGCCCGGAAGAAACATGCATGAAGTGTCTTTTGTGCTTTTGGAAAAAGGAAAATTCTGTGGCTATGGATACGCGAATAAAGAGAGCTTTCAAATAAACCTCGAATACCTTAAAGCCCGTGTCATTCCTTTTCAATATTACCCCGATGCCGACGATTTAATACAAGCTTTTCTAAGCATGAAATCCAAGGCGGATGAATCCGGTACCGCCTAATGATCTAGGACACTTTCCAAAAAAATACTCATTCTATTTACAAAAGCCTTTCCATCTCCGGAGAAAATGGAATCATTTGCCTTCTTTATACAATTTAAACCAATGCATAAAACCATACACGGCCATCAGGGTAAATACAAAAAATTCAATGGCGATGAGTTTGAGATCCTTCTGCCAATAAATCCATGTAGCCAAGGCATCAACGGCTACCCACAATATCCAGGATTCGACTTTTTTTCTTGCTTGTAAAAATGTTGCGGTAATGCTTGTAACAGCAACCAAAGTATCTAAATAGGCAAAAGAAGCCGGATGGGGAAAGGTTACCGGAAACCATAAGTGCAACTGACTAACCATATACCCAAAAACCAATGTTCCGGATATCACTGCAAATGCCAACCATAAATGTCCACGCCAAGAGTAAAGTGTGTGATGCAATTGTCGGTCTCCTTTTTTCCGCCACATGATCCAACCATACATGGAAACGGACACATAATACACCTGCAACAACATGTCGGAATACAAACTTGCCCTGTAATAAAGAAAAAAGAAACATACCACATTCAGCAAACCAATGGGCCAGGTGAGCCAATTGGATCGGGCAGCCAACCAAACCCCCAATAATCCGAAAACGGAACCTACCAGTTCCAGCAATCCCACAGGGTACCCCCACAGGGAAAACAATGGATGGAAGAAAAATTCAGCGTTCACGGTCCAAATAACGCAACTTTCCGCCTTAAAAACCGTCATTTTAGTAGGAAATTCAGCCTTTTCATAATGCGGTTACTTTTGGCGCGTATTTTGGTAAGGTTTTTGTAAATTGAAACTCAAAACTTAAAAAAATGAAAGCACTCTTCTCAGCCTTTGTTGCGCTCTTTATTACCTTCAGCGCAGTTGCACAACAAGCTCAATTTGCAGGTGGCCAGAAAGGCATTACCCTTGCCAATGCCAAAGCAGAATACAGTTTTGTTATTACCGATTTAACCATCGCTGATATCGACAAAGCTGCTGCGATGTACAAAACCTCTTTTACCGTTACTGAGCGCGTACAAAAAGGAAACAACATCAACATTACCATCAAAATGCTTCGCAATGATATTGCTACCAAGCGTATGATGTTGCGTTTTATGGTTTCACTTAACATTCAGTATGTAACCTTGGATGGCGTTGAATACAAACCCGATGCTTTCTTTGATAAATACATCAAATAAAAACCTGCATATTGCATAAAAAAGGCCGACGATTGTCGGCCTTTTTTATTGGTATGAATTTAACCCAAATCCGAAACGATTTTATCATCTACTAAATTTGCGAACGTCACTTTTAACTTTCGCGAT
>JBIKKU010000019.1:0-19477 GCA_044360245.1 Flavobacteriales bacterium
TTCACGAAATCAAAGCGGAATGTAGTTTTTATACCGAGGATGGTGAACTGTCTTTTGGTTTGGAACGTGGATTTATTGTCAAGAACAACGATGTATTCCACATGGTTGATGGAACACAGGGATTGAAAATTTCCGATATCGCAGCAGATGAATTGCACTATTGGTTGGTTTCCGATATTGGATTGTTGTGTATCGATCGTAAAACAGCTGAGCAAAAAACGTTACCGCCATCGCTTCAGATGTTTTATGGTAATCAGCGCGTTGAAGTGAATTCCATATTTGCGGCCCATGATGGTTCTATTTGGATTGGTACTTCAACAAGAGGAATTTACCAATACAACAAAGATCATTTGAATTGGTACAATCAAAACAATGGATTTACCTCGTCGCAGGTAAAATGCATTTATGAAGATTCGCACCGCAAAATTTGGATTGGTGCAGATAATGGAGGAGTATTCCGGTTCAATGGAAACATGTTCAAGTATTTTACGGGCACACCGGGACTTGGAGAGCAGGATGTTTTCTCTATTGCAGAAGATCATTTGAATCGTGTATGGGTTGCTTCGGCATCCAAAGGAGTTTTTTGTTATGATGGCACAAAAGTGCTAGGCTATACTCAGAAAGAAGGTCTACCGGATGGAAATCCACGCTATATTTTTATCTCTTCCAAAAACGAAATTTGGGTGGGTACAACCGGTGGTGTGGCCAAATGGAATGGAAACGGATTTCGCAGCTACACCGAAAAAGATGGACTGTCTTTAAATAATGTGCGTTGCATTGCAGAAGATAAAGAAGGAAAATTATGGTTTGGAACCAGCGGAAAAGGTGTCGCCATTTTTGATGGACAACATTTCGAAAAGCTCGACGATCAAAAAGGGTTGAACCACAATTTTGTGCATTCGCTGTATTGCAGTTCGCGTGGTGTGATGTACATCGGAACAGGTGCGGGACTAAACGTGTATGATAAAGGTGTGATCAGTAGTTTCGGAGAACAACATGGTTTATGCAATTCTTATGTAGGCTCTATTACCGAAGATAAGCAGGGAGGTATTTGGGTGGGTACCGATAAATGTGTGGCACGTTTTAATGGCCGACGATTCGAGAATTTTGGTATTGCCGAAGGTTTGGAATCAGGCACCATTTATTTGTTGGCAACTGACAAAAACGGGGATATTATCGCCGGAACAAACAAAGGATTTGAAAGACTCAAACTTTCTACCTACGGACAAGTATCGCGCATCGAACATTATTCCGTTTCAGAAGGTTTTCTTGGTGCAGAGTGCAATAGCAAGTCAGTGCTTGTTGATCACCTTGGTCGCATTTGGTTTGGAACCATAAAAGGAGTTATTCGTTATGACCAGCAGGAAGAAAAGGATGAGGATATCCATCCTCGCGTACATATTTCTTCGGTAAAATTGTTTTACGATACGGAATGGTTAAAGGAATTGGATAATGCAAGTCTTAATTTTTTCAGCGTTCCCGAAAAAGCAACATTTCGTCATGATCAGAATAATCTAACATTCAACTTTACCGGAATTTGCCTCGAAGGACCAAAACACATTCGTTATTCATTTTTTCTGCAAGGATTTGATAAAGGATGGTCGAAGTATTCCCTTTCGCCAACAGTGTCCTATTCCAATTTACCCCCCGGCGAATATGTCTTTCATGTTCGCGCCATGAATCGCAAAGGGAATAAAAGCGAGGATGCAGAGTTTGCATTTACCATCTCTCCTGCATTTTACCAGACCTGGTGGTTTGTGATATTGGTGCTTGTGGTATTGGTTTACGGAATTTATTACGTCAATACCTTGTTGCAGCGAAATGTAATGCGTTACAATGTGCTGTTGGAAGAAAAAGTAAACAGCCGCACACGAGAAATCATGAAACAAAAGGAGGATAAAGAAATCCTTTTGAAAGAGATTCATCACCGTGTGAAAAACAACATGCAAGTGATTGTTTCCTTATTAAACATTCATGCCGATTACATTAAAGATCCCGAATCGCTCGCCTTGCTGGAAGATTCCAAATCACGGATCAAAAGCATGGCACTCATTCACGAAAAACTTTATGAAACTCGCAATTTTGCGCGGGTCAATATTTCGGAATACCTCGATAGTTTAGTCAATGATTTGGTGGACACTTATGGCGTTGACACCGAAGTGGTGATCGATAAAAAAATTGAGGCCGATAGTTTTGGTTTCGATACCATCATTCCATTGGGATTGTTGCTTAATGAAATTGTTTCCAATAGTTTGAAATACGCTTTCCAGGGAAGAAAAGAAGGGAAAATCCATTTTTACCTCCAGCCCGAAGGCAAACGATTTGTGTTGTTGATTGGCGATGATGGCATTGGACTGGCCCGTGAACGTTATGATAATCCGGGCAAAACCCTGGGAGTTGATTTGATCCGGATTTTGGTCGAACAGCTCAATGGAACCATTGAATTGCTTGATGGTCCGGGCACAAACTTCCGCATCGTATTCGAAAGTATTGATAAGCGGAGAATCTGATTCCGTGGGGCAATCGTTTAAAATTGCCGACTGTTTAGCCTTGTCCCTTCCTAGTTTTGTGGCGGATTTGAACAAATCGTCGCAGAACTTGTTCCCGATACACTAGCCTGAAAACAGGGTTGTTTTGTGACATTTGTCCTCATCCTAAAAGGGATAAATACTAAATTTGCACCATGAGTAATGTTATTGAAACCGATATTATCATTATCGGTGCCGGACCGGTTGGTCTTTTTGCTGTATTCGAAGCCGGATTGTTAAAGCTACGTTGTCACTTGATTGACAGCCTTCCACAGCCCGGTGGACAATGTTCCGAAATCTACCCGAAGAAGCCGATTTATGATATTCCCGGATTTCCATCCGTATTGGCCGGAGAACTCATCGACAATCTGATGGAACAAGCAGCGCCGTTTAAGCCCGGATTTACTTTAGGTGAAGCTGCTGAAAAAATAGAAAAGCAAGAAGATGGTCGATTTATGGTTACCACCGTAAAAGGAACGCAACACATTGCTCCCATTGTAGCCATTGCCGGAGGTTTAGGAGTATTTGAACCGCGTAAACCGCCTATTTCCAATATTACCGATTTTGAAGACAAAGGGGTAGAATACATCATCAAAGATCCTGAATTCTATCGCGGTAAACGTGTGGTGATTTCAGGTGGAGGAGATTCGGCGCTTGACTGGACCATATACCTCATCGAACGAAAAATTGCAGCGCATGTTACCTTGGTGCATCGCTCGCAAACTTTCCGCGGACATCTTGATTCAGTCCAAAAAGTATTCGATTTGGGTGCAGAAGGAAAATTGAATTTGGTGCTCGATGGTGAAGTCGTGGGGCTCAACGGAAAATCTTCCTTGGAAAATGTTGTTATTCAGCAAAAGGATAAAGAGAATTTTGAAATTGCAACAGATCATTTTGTGCCCTTGTTTGGATTGACACCAAAGCTTGGCCCAATTGCCAATTGGGGATTGGAAATTGAAAAAGGAGCCATCAAAGTTGACACCTTCGATTATTCCACCAACATTCCCGGTATTTATGCCATTGGCGATGTAAATACTTATCCCGGAAAATTGAAACTGATTTTGTGTGGATTCCATGAAGGAACCTTGATGGTGCAATCTGCATTCAAACGTATTTATCCGGATAAAAATTTAGTATTGAAATACACCACCGTAAATGGTGTTAACGGATTCTGACATGAAAGATACCATCACCGTTACCGTTATTGATCGCGAAGGAAAAGAACATGCCCTTGAAGGTCCAACCGACATGGGAATGAACCTTATGGAATTGTGCAAATCCTATGAGTTGCCTGTTGAAGGAACTTGTGGCGGTATGGCCATGTGTGCCACTTGTCAATGCTATGTATTGAACGATGTTTCGCTTCCTGAACAAAGTGATGATGAGTTAGCCATGCTCGATCAGGCTTTTCATGTGAAAAGTAATTCGCGATTGGGATGTCAGATAAAGCTCTGTGAAGAGATTGATGGATTGAAAGTTGAATTAGCTCCTGAAGCATAAAAAAAAGGTCCGTTATAACGGACCTTTTTTATTTTAACACAATCAGTTGGTCTTTTTTACCGGACAAGTCGATAATCCAAATAGGCTGTAAAGCGGACAAAAACCAACGAAGGAAGTCAGTGCGAAAACGCTCCCTAATACTACAAGAACGATTCCTAATGTTCCTTCAATTTTTCCAAGTGCGAAAAGCGTAATAAATACTGCCGCTAATAACAAACGAACAGCGCGATCGATGTTTCCTACATTTTTTTTCATGATGAGTTTTTTTAGGTGAATCATTTTATGAAAACAACCAAACCAATGCCCAGATGATGCTAACGCAAGTGATGCAAACCATTATCAGTTTTATTGCTTGTTGTTTCATGTTTTTTGTTGAATCAAAAATAGGGTGAATGGAATTTTGTGGTGGTGACTGTTGTCACAACAATTAAATTTCAAAAACTGACCTTGATCAGGTTTTATCGAGTCGATTACCTATATTTGCATTTGTAATTCAATTGATTATGCGAGTTTTGATTTTTATCGTTCTGTTGTTTTTCGTTGCATGTACTTCGAAGGATTCAAGAGATAGGAAAGGTTCTTCTGTTGTGGCAGACCGTGTTTTTTGGGGTGGTGATATCATAACCATGGAGGGTGATGTTCCTCAATATGTTGAGGCACTTGCTGTCAAAAATGGAAAAATCATTGCATTGGGTTCGAAAAGCCACATTGATACATTGATTGGAAGCGAAACGCAATTGACGAATTTGAACGGAAAAACGCTATTGCCGGGTTTTATTGATGGTCACAGTCATTTGACGAAATATGCCGATGGATTAATGCAAGCAGATTTGAATGCACCTCCTGTTGGAAAGGTCGAATCTATTCAAGATATCATTTCTGCTTTAAAGGATTTGAAAAAGGATCGTCAACTTTCGGATACTTCATGGATTATCGGTGCAGGATATGATCATGAAATGCTTGAAGAAAAACGTCATCCCACAGCTGCCGATTTGGATAAAGAATTCCCAAATAATCCTGTGTTGTTAATCCACGCATCCAATCACATGTTGGTTGCAAATTCTGCGGCTTTCCGCATAGCGGGTGTAACGGCAGAAACAAAAGATCCCGATGGCGGTACATTTATCCGTAAAAAAGGAAGTCGCGAGCCTGAAGGATTGGTGCAGGAAATGGCCCAATATGCGTTTTACGATTTTCTTGTGGGTGATTTTTCGGATGAAGAAGAATTTGACAAATTGAAAAGAGCGCAAGAATATTACGCATCACAAGGACTAACAACCGTAAGCGAACATATGGCTGTTCCCGAAAAACAAGTTATGCTTGAGAAAGCAGCTGCACAACAAGTTTTGTATTTGGATGTAGAAATGTTACCATCCCATACTTATGCTGCAGCGCTTATAGATTCAGGAAAAGTGAAGTGGGGGGTGTTCAATAATCACTTGAAGTTTGCAGGAGTAAAAATGGTTACCGATGGTTCCCCACAAGGTAAAACGGCCTTTCTTAGTTCACCTTATTTGACTGCAGTTCCAGGTTGTTCGCATGATTGTCGTGGATTTTCGAACATGTCGCAAGAACAAATCAATGCATTGATGGTTTTGTGTTACACGAATAATGTTCAAGTTTATTCCCATTGCAATGGTGACGCTGCCATTGATATGATGATTGAAGGACATCGTTTTGCAAATGCACAATTGAACGATTCGATTACAGATCGTCGTACGGTGGTAATACATTCTCAAGTTGTTCGTGCAGATCAATTGGACGCGTATAAGCAATATCAAATGATTCCATCTTTTTTTTCCAACCACTGTTTTTATTGGGGTGATGCGCATATTGCCAATTTGGGCGAAGAAAGGGCCGGATTTATTTCTCCTTTGAATACTGCCATGAAAAAAGGAATTGTTTGCACCAACCATACCGATTGTCCGGTTACTCCAATGGATCAAATGTTTTTGTTATGGACATCCGTTGCACGACAAACACGTAGTGGAAAAAGCATTGGAAAAGCAGAAGCACTTACGCCATACCAAGGCTTGAAAGTATTGACCATAAATGTGGCTTATCAGTTTTTTGAGGAAGAGTTAAAGGGAACATTAAGTGCCGGTAAAATGGCAGATCTGGTTATTTTGGATCGCAATCCACTTAAAGTTAAAACCGATGAAATCCCGGAAATAAAAGTGCAAGAAACGATTAAAGAAGGTAAAACCGTATTTCTAAAAAAGTAAGAACCACGGGGAGAATATTACATGTTCTCATTTAAACCATCGCTATTCCCAGTTCCTTGAGTTCAATGCGATGCTCTTTTTCAAGCTTTCTTAATAATCTCGATACCACTTCCCTTGCTGTTCCGAGGTCTCCGGCAATTTCGCGGTGAGATAATGTTACAAGACCATTGCTTTGCAAACGGCTGCGCTCTTTCAGGTATTCCAATAAACGGTCTTCCAAACGTAAAAAAATCAATTGCTCAATCATGCGAATGAGCTCACCATACCGCTGATGGTATTGATGATAAAATAATTTGTGCAAAACAGGATGTTCGTTTAACCAGGAGTTAAGTCGGTCTGAAGGAATGGCCAGCAAGGTTGTTTCTTCTTCGGCAACGGCAAAAACTTTGGAGGTTTCATTCTCCATAAATGCAGAAAAGGAGAGTACACAAGATTCACTTTGCTGAATGAAATAAAGAAGGAATTCTTTGTCGTCGTATCGCGAAAATACTTTTAAAGTACCTTTTACAACAATCGGAATTACTTTGATGTACTGACCTTCTTTGAGAATTTCCGATCCTTTTGGAATGGTAATGAATTCAGCTTTTTCAGCGATTTTTTTGCTTAGGTCTTCTCCCAATTGAGGAAGGTATTCGCGAATCAATGCTAAGGATGCTGCCATTTTTATTTGAGCAATTCGTGAAGCTCTTCAATGTATTTTGCTTCGTGGTCGTTACGTACAAATCCACTTTTGCTGCGGTCCAAATCCAGAATGAGGTAAAACACCATGGAAGTCAACAAAGCAAAGAGAACAATGGAAATTCGGCTCATGTTCAGTTTGGCCGAGCGCTGAAATCCACTGTAAAATGAGGCCAGGTAGGCTAGTGCAATCAACATCCAATTGATAATTCCGGGAACGTGTGTTGTTCGTGCAGCATCTCGTGATGTGACGATGTCGTTCATGGCATTGAGGGCAGGAATCATTTGTCCTGAGGCAATCAACAATTCGGGTTTATTGGATGATGTGGCACAAATGGTCCAGATTTTTTCAAAGATTTCGTTCGCATTTTTCAATTCTATGATGCGGTCTTCTCCTTCGGATTGGTAATAATTAATTCTTGAATCGAGGTAATTTTTTAGATGTGACTTAATTGGTTTTGCAATGGAATCCGGATACAAATCGCAACGCAATATGACCGTCGAAATACAGTTTGCTTCTTCCAAAATCAAGTCCTTGCGCTGATCGTAATGGTTTCCCGCCATGCTAAATGTGAAGGCGAGCAATAAACCAAGAATCGCATTGATCGATCCTTCTGCCGGACCGCTATTGTCGTCGTGTTCTTTATTTCCGTAATACCATTTGCCAATGCCGAATCCGAAAAAAGAAAAAAGAATCATGCCGCCAAATACAACGAAGCAAATCAGGATTGGCGGAAAAGAGGTAAAAATACCGGCGATCATATTTTAAGTTCTGATGGAATCAAGCAAACCGGAATGGGATTCATCTTATGCAAATTGGCACGGTGAAACTTCAAATAAATGCCAATGACTTTTTGCTGATGTTCACTTAGTGCAGCGTCAGGTGAAAGCTGAAAGTCTCTGTTTTTGATGTTGTCGCCATAGCGCTCTTCCAGGTAGTTCATGGCCCATTCCAAATCGGGATAGGACGCACCAATTTGGTCTTCATCCGATCTTCCATCCTCCCATAATCCGTCGGTTGGTTTGGCCGATTGAATGCTTGAAACAATACCTAGTGCCGCAGCAAGCGCAAATACTTCGGTTTTGGTGAGGTCGGCAATTGGACTGAGATCTACTCCTCCGTCGCCATATTTAGTGAAAAACCCTACACCGAAATCTTCAATTTTATTTCCGGTTCCGGCCACGAGCAAGTTGTTTGCTTGTCCAACTGCGTAGAGGGCTGTCATGCGCAAACGTGAGCGGGTATTGGCCATGGCGAGCCAATGTTCTGCAAAATCTTGCGGAAGTGTTGCGCGAAAAGAATCGAAAGTGGTGCTGAGGTTAACTTCCAATGAGCTCACATTTGGAAACTTTGCTTTCAGCCAATGGGTATGTTCTATGCCTCGGTCGTGTTCTGCTTTGAATTGATGAATGGGCATAATCAAACAAATGACTTTTTTGCCGGTCATGGCGCAAAGTGTGGAAGTCACGGCTGAGTCAATCCCTCCGGAAATACCTACCACAAAACCATTGGTTCCGGATTGGTCGGAATAAGTTTTAAGCCATTGGCTGATATGGGAAATAATTCCTGATGAATTCATGCTGAAAGAAGTGATTCAAAAATAGCAGAAAATGAACACCATTAAAACAAAAAGACCCGAAACAAGTTCGGGTCTTTCATGAAAATATTTAGTTTTTAGAACAACACACCTACGGAAATTCCGATGTTGTGTGAGTTGAACTTCTGCTCAATGTTTCTATCGGAGAGATTAACGCTATTGAGGAATTCAGAAGGGTCTTTCACAACATTGGTGAATCCAAGGTTGTAACAAAGTCCGAAAACAATAGATGTGGTTCCGCTGAGGTTCCATTCAGCACCGCCGCCAATGTTCAAACCGGCACGGAAAAAAGCCATGTCGTCGCCATTGTCTAAGCCGTTGTTTTCAACTTCTGCGGTTGCAAGGTTAAGGTTACCTAAATCGTCAACTTTGTTTTTTACTTTAATTCCTGCAGTAACGCCGAAAAGTCCGTAATAGTTGAGGAACCCAATTTCCTTGGTTTTCATTTTGATGTTCAGGGGAAGGTTGATATACGTGGTGTTGTATTTTCTGGTATTCAACTGAAAAACATCGTAATTTGCTTGAGCTGCTCCGGCCCCCATGAAATCATCGTAGGTACGGAATTCATCTTCAAACATGAAGTAATAAGTGGAATCCAAAAAGTTCACTTTTCCTCCATCGTACATTACTTCCAAACCTGTAGATAACCAAGCGGTATTCGAAAGTTTGAAATCCAGGGTAGCTCCCCAGGTGAATTTCACAACGGCGCCACCATTTTCATACTTTTTGGTATTGTCGGGTTTGAACCAGTTTATAGTAGGCATGGCTTTAAGACCGAAACGGAATCCTTGTTCATTTCCGGCTCCATAACCTCCATCCTGAGCAAGGGTCATGCCCGGAATCAGGACTGCAAAAAAGAAAGCAGCGAGTTTTTTCATAGTTTTGATGAATGTTTGGTGCAATATTAGAGTTTTTTTGGCATGAATCATAATTGGATAAATAGAGCTTTTGGATTGATTTTCTTAGGCTTAATGCTGACTTCATGCGGGGAAAACAATCCGCTCGACATCGATGTTTCCCATATCGAAGCCGATGTGCGCATTGAGCGCATGGAGCAGGAACTTTTCAGTGCCGATTTTAACGAATTACCGGCCCTGAATACCAAATACCGTAGTCAATACGGAGAGTTGTGGGATGTGTATTTGATGGTCATGCTCCGCGCCGGATCACCCGAGGATAGTCTGATTTCCGTATACCTCGATCGTTTTACGCACGATCCGATCATGATTCAGGTTTACCAGGACATCAGCTCAGAATACAAGGATTTGGGTTGGCTCAAGGCGGAACTGGATGAAGCTTTCAGACATCTGAAATATTACTACCCCGATGCCAAAGAGCCGGTGGTAGTGACCCTGAATTCGGCATTCAATTACGGCGTATCTACGTTCGAAAAGCATATCGGACTTGGTCTGGACATGTACCTGGGGCCTGACAACCGGGTGGTGAAGCAGATTCCAACAGAAGAAATTCCTCAATTCATCAAGGATAAAATGATTCGCGATTTTATGGTTGTGGACATGATGCGCGGATGGTTTGAAACCAATTTCATGGCTGAATTGGAAGAATCGGATTTCTTGAGCCGTATCATTTACGAGGGAAAAATACTTTATGCATTGGATGCGCTTTTGCCCAAAACAGCAGATCACCTGAAAATACGCTATACACCCGATCAATACGGTTGGTGTTTAAAGCATGAAACCGAAATCTGGAAGGACATTGTAGATCATAAATTACTTTATTCCGATAATCCACTCGAAATAAAAAAGTTTTGCGATGAAGCTCCCTTTACCTCCGGATTGCCACAGAATTCGCCGGGTAGAGTAGGTGCTTTTTTGGGTTGGAGGATGGTAAGAAGCTATATGAAGGCCAATCCTGAATTGCAATTGCCGCAACTTATCAATGAAAAAAATCCGAAAAAGATTTTGAAGTTCTACGAACCCGAATAAGCTTTTCGTGTTGTACTTCAAAATGTTTTTTGAATACGCATTAGTACACTTTTCTTAAAAACCAGAAAGAATGTCAAGCTCCGAAATCAATATTAAAGTATCGCTCGACGATAATAAAGTTCCTGAAACCATGCTGTGGAGTGCTTCCGATGCGGGAATTGAAAACGCATCATCCAAAGCACTTATTTTGGCGATGTGGGATGAAAAAGCCAAAAACACACTGCGTATGGATTTGTGGACAAAAGAAATGTCTGTTGAAGAGATGAAACAATTTTTCCATCAAACCTTGCTTACGATGGCGGATACGTTTGAGCGCGCCACCGGAGATACACGTATTACCGGAGATATGCGTGACTTCTGCTATTATTTTGCCGAACGTATGAACCTTCTTGAAAAATAAAATGGCAGAAAAACATACATGTTTGAATTGTGGCCATGAGTTTGCCGGTAAGTTTTGTCCCATGTGCGGGCAAGATGCGCATGAGCATAGGTACTCCATGAAAACCGTATTGCATGATTTGCCTCACGCGATTTTGCATGTCGATTCCGGCTTCATTCATACGTTTGTGATGCTCGTACAATGGCCCGGTAAAACATGTCGGGGATTCATTGAAGGGAAGCGGGTAGGGCTTACCAATCCACTGATTTATATGTTCGTGACGGTGGGTTTGATGACCTTGCTTTTTCATTTGTTTCCGGTAAAACCATCACCGCCCGGAAAGAATTTTTTCCTGCTGGATAACCTGGAAACATTTTTGATTGAACATTCCAAATGGAGTTTCACGTTTGCGTTTTTGGTTACAAGTATATTTTCACGCTTGATGTATCCAAAGGTTGGATTCAATTATATTGAACACGCCTTGATAAACGCATACATTGCCGGTGAAATCGCTGTGTTTACCATGATCATGTTTCCAATAGCACTTTTGTTTTCAGGAACAGATACGATGGTTACGCTTGCCTTGGGACATTTAATTCTTTTACAAGTTATCTATCCTGCCTGGGTTTATTACCGCACTTTTTCAATCGGAAAATTCGGTTACAATGCTTCCTATGCTCTGGTGTGTTCTTTCATAGGTACTGCAGTTTTTTCGGTGATTGCCTATTTTGCATATTTAGCGTTTGGAGAATCTGCAGGAAATCATTAACCTAATAGAGAGTTTATTTTCCTTTAATGTTGTCGGTTATTTTTTTTCGGTCTTCTTTTCGCTTTTTGCGTTCGTCTTTTCTTTTTTTTCTTTCCTCTTTTCTGATTTCTAATTTTTGTTTGAGGTCGAAAATTTTCTGATTACTTGGAACGATGGTCTGAAGTGTACACATCACCATTGAACGAATCCATGTGTTGATGATACGTTTGTTCGGATCCGATTTCATTTCAATGTTAACTGCAGGAAGGTCTGCCATTTGCATGTTGGAATTCTTCAACAAATGATTGGCAATTTTGGTTAGGAAGTGATTGTATTCTCCTTCCTCAGTATGGCTCACTCCGCTGATATCTTTTTTGCGTTTGTGAATAATCAATTCCAGTTGATCATAACGAATTTTAGCACTTGCTTTAACCTTATCGGCGTTTCCGGAAATGGTGATTTCCATGGAAGGGATTCTACCGGTTTTAGCTTCAACACCTGCAATAGAAATTAATTCATTGTTGAATCTGGTAAGGTTCAAACCATAAGTGTAAAGGTGCAAGGAATGGCCAAAATGTGGATCAGCGAGGTTGCATCTGAATTCACCCTTAGTGGTCGAACCTCTCAGGTTCATGCGGAAACTTGCCGTGTTGTTCAGATGACGGATGTTTTCGGAGCGGTTGCTGAAATGGTGACCTTCGAACGCAATCCCGGTGATGTTGAATTTTCCATTTTTCTCGGCTTCCAGACGCATATTGCGGATAAAGTCGAGCCGTAGGTTTTTTCCTTGAATGTATTGAATATGAAAAGGCATTTTGTCGGCAAGATGGAATGGTTTTTTGGGTGGATGAAATCGTTTTTCAAGTTGCGTATAACCATCGCCTATCAACAACGAATCAAGATTAAAAATTCCGTTCTCGGATAGTTTTATTCCTCTTAATTCAATTTGGTTGAGCTTTACCAACATCGGATTAAAAGGCTTTTTGGCTTTTCGGTTGTTTAGCGTCAATGAGTCAACAGCAATTGTTCCGTCAATGGTATTCAACTGGATGTTTTTCAGTTTGCATTTAAATCCTTTGTTGGTTTTAAGTACCATCGTGTGCATGAAGAGTCGGACCGAATTACCCGTATGCATCAAAATGCCACGCTCCAGAGAATCGGCCTTGATTCTGCGAATATGCAATCCATTCAATTGTAACGAAAAGGCACTATTGCGAATTCGTACTGCAGCATCGTTGATTTGAATGGAGTCCAAAAACACCGAGAGATCCGGAATGACAAGTGGTTCTGTTTTTTCGCGGATTTCTTTTAACGTGTCTATTTTTTGTAAATCCTCTTTGCGGTTTTGCAATGTAATGGAGAGGCTTGGATGGTCAAGCGTAATGGATGCAAATACTGCTTTGCGTTTGGAGGAATCCCTAACGTATGCGCCAAATTTTGCGGAAAGATGTGGGATTTCGGCTATGTTTCGTTGATGAATTTCGGTGGTGTCGTTATAGTTGAGGAATTTCCATTTGTTGAGATGAATAACCGAATCGTGAATGGCTATTTCTCCTCCATTGATACGAAAATGTTCTGAAGCATCATTGATGAGAATGGAATTGTTCTTCATGCTGAAATCAGCACCGCGCAACTGATCCAGGAAAGTGTCGAATTTGGTAATACGTACCTCCGATTTTTTTTTCGGTCTGTTTTGAGGGATATTAACAATAGCAGTCAACCCATCACTCTCCCATTTTTTTACGGAAAAATTTTTGGTCATCAGCAATTCATTCAAGGAGGTGCCGTGAATATCGAGTTGTTGAATGGATGCAAAGGTTCCGGTGCCATCCGGACGGGTCAATTTCATCAATGGTTTTCGGATGCTGATGATTTTGTTTTTTTCGAAATAAGATAAGTCATTAATGGCTGCTTCAATCTTATTGCTGTCTCGGTCGATGAACTTGAATTTTCCTTTTACCAGTTTAGCCCATTCAAAGGAAATGGGGATTTTTTTGCGCGCAGGTTTCTGCTGTGGAACAAATTCCCGGTTGAGCGATAAAGTGATGTCGGGTTCAATAATCGAAAGATTTCCGATATACAATTCTTCATAAGCAATCATTCGGTATAGGCCGATATCATTGAGCTCAACCTCTTTTACAGAGCCGCTGACAAATACTTTGGTGTCTTTGTATTTTTCTTTTTGGTAATGGTGCTCAATGGTAAGGTCATCGACACTGGCATGAAGGGTAAAGGGGTTTACATCGATGTCGGAAAAAGTTACGGAATACAATCCGTTGGACTGAATAAAAATTAAACCTGAAAGTTGTTGGCTTAAAAATTCACTTAACCAAATCGCTAATGACGATGTAATGGATATCAGCATCAGCATCACGAAAAAAAATCTTCTGATCCAAATGTTCCATTGTTTGGGATTGATCCACTGCCACATGATGGTTAAAAATAAGACAATTCGCGGACAATCGCTATATTTGGTTGATGCAAGAAAAATCTCAAATCAAGCGTTTTATTGTCGATTTATTTCTACGTCCTGCTGATTACGCCAATCATGCCGCAGAGCTGGGACCTCGATTTATTCGACTTTTAATCCTTGTTTTTTGCCTCGAAATTTTGCTCAATGTTTTATTATCCTGGTTGTTGGAAATTCCATTAATCGGACTTTCATCTGACAATAAAAACAATCCGGATTTCGGGTTTTTGTATCGTTTATACCCTTGGAGTACGCCATTCTCCGTCTTCGTTTTTGCCTTCTTTTTTGTTTTTTTTCCATCCAATTTTCACAAGGGAATTCAGCGCGATTTATTTCTGGGCATGATCAGTGCCATGCAAGGGATGCTTGTGTATGCGGTATTTATTCTCGTTTACCGGTTGTTTGGATTTTCCTTTGAGCCTTTTTCCTGGAATTATTTTTTCCTGATTATCACCGTTTGTGCATTCCAAACGCACTTGTTTTACCAATCGGTGTTCGATCGTTTTTCCGTCTGGAAACTAATGCCGGTAATTTTAATGGTTGTGGTGATGAATTTTGTGGCCATCAGTGTAACGAAGACCATTCTGGAATAAGCTTATTTCGAGGATTTCCAGCTTTTGTTGATGCGTTCAAAAAAATCAAGCAATTCTTTTTTTCCTGATTTTTCTTCGGCAGAAGTGAAAAATACTTCTGGCAATTGTTCCCAATATTCGAGCATTTCCTTTTTGTATTTCGCAAAATTCGATGCTTTCTGATTTTTGGTGAGCTTGTCGTGTTTGGTAAAAACCATCACAAAAGGGATGCCGTTCATGCCAAGCCATTGCATGAATTCCATGTCGATTTTTTGCGGATCGAGTCGTGAATCAAGCAAGACGCAAACACATTGCAGATTGTCGCGTTTTACAATGTAATCGTAAGTGAATCCTTGCCAAAGTGCACGCAGTGTTTTCGATGTTTTGGCGTATCCGTATCCGGGTAAGTCAACCAAGTACCAATCTGTATTGATCAGAAAGTGATTGATGGTTTGTGTTTTCCCAGGTGTTCCTGAAACTTTTGCGAGTTTATTCTGACCGCAAAGCATGTTGATCAGTGAACTTTTACCCACATTGGAGCGACCGATAAAAGCATATTCCGGCTTATCGGCTTTGGGCAGATGATCAAGCGCCGTAAGCGATGTGAGAAATTTGGCAGACTTGATTTCCATTGATAAAAAATAAGGTCGGTATCAGTAGGCTTTGCGCGATTGCAACCACTGATCGAGCACTTGGTTAAAGGTTTCGGGATGCTCCATCATTGGGGCGTGACCACATTGATCAATCCAAAACAAATCCGCATTGGGAAGCAGTTTTTTAAACTCTTCGGCAACCTCCGGCGGAGTGATGGTATCCTGTTTTCCCCAAATCAAACAAGTGGCTTGTTTCATGCTGGGTAAGTCGCCGGCCATGTTGTGACGAATAGCTGATTTGGCAAGCGAAAGAATGCGAATCAACTTGGTTTTGTCGTTAAGGATATGAAGACATTCGTCAACAAGCTCATCGGTAGCGTGCTTTGGATCGTAAAAGGTGAGCTCAATTTTTTTGCGCAAGTATTCACGGTCGCCCTTTCGTGGGGTAGATCCGCCAAATGCATTTTCGTAAAGTCCGGAACTTCCGGTGAGAATGAGGTTCTGGATGCGTTCCGGATGTTCATGAGTATAAACCAAACCAACATGTCCGCCAAGGGAATTCCCCAGGAGGTTCACTTTTTCCAGGTTTTTGTGTTTCAGGAAGCGGTCCAAAAACTTTGACAGGGCCGGAATATTGGTATTCAGCACCGGCAGGGTATAAATGGGGAGCTGTGGAATAATCACACGGCATTTGCTGCTGAAGTGGGAGATGACATCGTCAAAATTGCTCAATCCCCCGAAAAGCCCGTGCAGCAAGACAAGCGGGGCACCTTCTCCGGCTTCGATATAGCTGAATTCGCCCTCGGTTTTCACGTTCGTGCTCATGATGTTCAACGTTCGTTAAGCCTCAAAGATAGGAAAATCGGGCATATCCGCTGCTTTTGTGTCCCCCTCAATCAACAGCCATCTGTTCATTTGGGACTGTTCATATCCCCCACTTTCTCCCACCGCTTATTTTTCCAGTGTTTATTGGGTTTTTCGTGAAGTTTTGTAACTTCGTAGACACACAGACGTAGAAACTTTTCAACACAGTGGAGGAAAGTGGGTCAAAGTGGGACTTTTTAGATACTTTTACACCTTATTAGTGAAAAGCTGTTATGGCAGGATTCATCGGTGAATATGAGGTCAGGCTCGACGACAAAGGGAGATTCGTTCTTCCTTCCGGCGTCAAGAAGCAGCTCGATTCCGCGGATAACGAAACATTCGTTGTCAACCGCGGATTTGAGCAGCACCTGAATTTGTACACCATGAAGGAGTGGGAAAAACTGATGACCAGAGTGACAAAGAAGGTCAACGGTTTTACCGAGAAGGGGAGACGCTTACTTAGGCAATTTCGCAATGGGGCAGTCCCGGTGACCATCGATTCCTCCGGAAGGATTCTTCTTCCGCAGAGTTTGATGCAATACTCCGGTCTGAAAAAAGATCTCATGGTTGTGGGAGCTTTCGACAGGATCGAACTGTGGGACAAAGCGAAGTATGAACAGGAAATGCGTGAAGGTCTCTCCGACTTCTCCAATCTTGCCGAGGAACTCTTAGGCAATTTGGACGAGGATGACGACACCAAGTAACGGCTATCACGTACCTGTTCTTTTACATGCTGCTGTTGAAGGGCTAGAGATCAAATCCGATGGAATTTATGTAGACGTCACCTTTGGTGGTGGCGGTCATTCCCGCGAAATCCTGAAAAAAATCGAAACAGGCACCCTGTGTGCGTTCGATCAGGATCCGGATGCTGCACAAAACCAAATTCAGGATTCCAGATTCCGGTTCTTTCCCGAAAATTTTTCCCGCTTAAAAAATGCATTACACGAAGCAGGAATCATGCAGGTGGATGGCATTCTCGCCGACCTGGGTGTTTCCTCGCATCAATTCGATGATGCTTCAAGAGGATTTTCACTTCGTTTCGATGCGCCATTGGATATGCGCATGGATACACTCCAACCGCTTCATGCGGGTGTGGTGGTGAATGAATACGAGGAAGCAAAACTCAAGCAAATTTTTCGCGAATACGGAGAAGTAGAAAATGCAGGCAAACTCGCCTGGAGAATTTCGGAAGAAAGAAAAAAGAAAAGCATAGACACTACCGGAGATCTTTTAAAAATCATCGATCAGGTCGCGCCATTTCGCAAGGAAAAACAATACCAGGCAAAAGTTTTTCAAGCCATACGCATTGAAGTCAACGATGAAATGCATGTGTTGCGTGAATTGCTTTTGCAAAGTCTGGAAGTACTCAAACCCGGTGGACGATTGGTGGTGATTGCATACCACTCTTTGGAAGATCGACTCGTGAAAAATTTCATGAGAAGCGGAAATCTCCAAGGTGAAATAGAAAAAGATTTTTTCGGAAGAGTGATTACACCGATTCGCGAAATCACACGCAAACCAATGGTGCCCGACGAAGCAGAAATGGAAAAGAACCCAAGAGCAAGAAGTGCAAAACTCAGAATAGCGCAAAAGCAAGAATGAACCGGTACAAACAGGTAAAAGAAGAAAAGCCGAAGAAGCCCGCCAAGGCCAACAAGGTAGCCAAATCGTTTCGCGATGTGCTGAACGGTAATGTGCTAACGCGTGATTATGTGGTGGACAATCTTCCGTATTTCATTTTTCTCACAGTGATCATGCTTGGCTACATCGCTATGGGTTACCATACCGACAAAAACGTTCGAGGCATTGAACGCATCGAAGCGGAGTTGGTGGAACTCAATTCCGAATACATCAGCGTGAAAACGGAACTCAATCTGGTTAGCCGTCAATCGCAAATTGCCGATTCCACCGCATCGATGGGATTGTATGAAATGAAAGATGAACCACCTCGCGTGATCTCTCTGGAGAAAAGCGAATTGGAAAAAATGTATTAATGAAAGAGAACAACGATAAAAAAGACATGCTCCGCAGGATGTACCTGATCTATATGGTCTTGGTCATCTTCGGTATTGTCGTTCTGGTAAAGGTATTCCGGATCCAGGTCGACACTGTCGCTGTTATTGGCGTTCCCGAAGAAGAGTTAACAGAAATGCGCACCATTGAAGCAGTGCGCGGAAATATTTATTCCGACAACGGAAGCATGTTGGCAACATCCATTCCGATTTATGAAGTGCGTATGGACATGCGTGCCGATGGTTTGAAGCGTGATACCTTCGAACGTAATTTGGATTCACTTGCCATTCGTTTGCATCAGTTGTATCCGGATAAATCGAAAGAACAATTCGCCATTGGTTTAAGTGAGGCTTATAAAAAAGGAAATCGCTATTACCTCATCCGCGCCAAAGTAAAACACAATGAACTTCAACAAATGAAGAAATTCCCGATTCTTCGTTTGGGGAAAAACAAAGGCGGAATCATCATCATCAAAGAAAACAAAAGAAGCAGGCCATATGGATTGCTTGCTGCACGTTTGATTGGTTACGAAAGACAAGATCCCGATAATCCGCAGTTTTTTGCACGTGTTGGATTGGAAGGTGCATTCAGCAAAGAACTCAGCGGCGTTAACGGAAAACAACTCATGCGTAAAGTCGGATTGCAATGGCGTCCGGTTTCAGACAATTACGCAGTAAGTCCTGTAGATGGCGCAGATATTTATACAAGTATCGATATCAACATTCAAGACGTTGCCGAAAAAGCACTCATGGATCAGTTGAAAGAATATGAAGCCAAAAGCGGTTGTGTCATTTTGATGGAAGTAGAAACAGGTATGGTGAAAGCCATGGCCAATCTCTCTAAACTGAAAGACGGATCCTATGGTGAAGAGTGGAACCATGCCATTGGAACAGCCATTGAGCCGGGGTCAACTTTTAAAACTGCTTCCTTGTTGGTTGGATTTGAAGACGGAAAATTCCGTCCGGAAGATTCTGTGGCAACAGGTCGTGGTACACATATGTACTACAATCTCAAAATGACCGACACCAAAGAACATGGTACGGTTACCATTCAACATGCACTTGAAATTTCTTCCAACATCGGATGCTCTAAGCCGGTTGTAGAAGCGTATGCAAGAAGTCCGAAACAATTTGTAGATGGATTGAAAAAACTTGGAATAGGTGAATTGCTTGGTTTGGATATCACAGGTGAAGCAAAACCATACATCAAAGACCCATCCAACCGCGATGAATGGTCGGGAGTAACACTTCCTCAAATGTCAATTGGATACGAATCGAAAATTGCGCCGATTCAGATCCTCACTTTTTACAATGCCATTGCTAACAACGGGAAAATGGTTAAGCCACAGTTTGTGCAGGAAATA
>JBIKKU010000217.1:0-5680 GCA_044360245.1 Flavobacteriales bacterium
AACTTTACCTTATGGAACATCCACTTCACATCTTTAACACACTTACACGGAACAAGGAAAGGTTCGTGCCCATCAATGCGCCTCATGTGGGCATGTATGTTTGCGGACCAACCGTATACAATTACATGCACCTTGGGAACCTGCGGACATTCGTAACCTTCGATATGGTTTACCGCTACCTAACTTTTTTGGGATATAAAGTACGCTACGTGCGCAACATCACCGATGTGGGTCACATTACCACCGAATTTGATGAAGGGGTTGACCGCATTGGAACACAGGCACGCTTAGAGCAACTAGAGCCCATGGAAATTGCGCAGAAATACACGAATAATTTTCATGATGTGATGTTGATGTTTAATGCTATTCCACCAAGTATTGAACCAACCGCCACCGGACATATCATCGAGCAAATTGAAATGGTAAAAAAAATCATTGAAAATGGTTTTGCCTATGAAGTAGACGGATCGGTTTATTTTGATGTGCGCGCATTCAAAGAAAAACATGCTTATGGCGAATTGAGTGGCAGAAATGTGGATGAGCTTTTGGAAAACACGCGTGATTTAGATGGGCAGGATGAGAAAAAATATTTTGCTGATTTTGCATTATGGAAAAAAGCATCGCCTGAACATATCATGCGTTGGCCTAGTCCATGGGGCGAAGGTTTTCCGGGTTGGCATTTGGAGTGTTCGGCCATGAGCACAAAATATCTGGGTGAGCAATTTGATATTCATGGCGGTGGAATGGATTTAAAATTTCCGCACCACGAATCTGAAATTGCACAAAACACAGCATGCGTTGGACATGGTCCGGTGAAATATTGGATGCACAGCAACATGCTTACGGTGAACGGAACAAAAATGAGCAAGTCATTGGGTAATTCGTTTTTGCCACTTGAGTTGGTGCAGGGCGCTCATCCTTTGCTCGAGCAGGGATATTCACCCATGACGGTTCGTTTTTTCATGATGCAATCACATTATGCAAGCACGCTCGATTTTTCGAATGAAGCATTAAAAGCTGCAGAAAAAGGATTCAAGCGCATGATGTCAGCAGTTGAACAATTGCCAAAAATTAAGGCTGGAGAAAAAAGTTCGTTCAGTGTGGAAGAATTCCGCAATGCATGTTATGCTGCAATGAATGATGATTTTAATTGTCCAATTCTTGTCGCAAGTTTATTTGAAGGCGTAAAATACATTCACCTGTTGTTGGAAGGTAAGGAGACAATTTCCGCTGCTGATTTGAAAGTGTTTACCGAAACCATTCAAGGTTTTGTTTTTGATGTGCTCGGATTCCGAAGTGAAAATGAAAACGGTTCAGGATCCATGCGCGCTTTAGATACTGTGATGAAGATGATTATTGAAATGCGTAAAAAAGCCCGTGAATCCAAAGATTGGGCAAGTTCCGATGCAATTCGCGATCAATTGAAAGAAGCCGGTATTGTGATTAAAGACACTAAAGAAGGTGTAGAGTGGAACCTCGAGTAAGTTAATTTACCGCAAGAAATTTTATTTCGTTTGAATTTTATCTGTACGGCCACCATTGACAATTGTTATGGTGGCTTTTTTCTTCGGTGTGCTTAAAGCATTTTTATTGCCTTTGAATTTTCCCGTAAATAAAAATCCTCCCCAGGTTGAACCGCAATTGTTGGTGATTGTTCCACCGTCAATAATTAGACTTGCACCATCTTCCAAAATGATGTGTCCTCCTTCGGGCATGGATACCATGTTTTTAATTGTCAGTGATTTTCCTTTTTTAACGATGATGTCGCCTCCGCAAACCAATGCTCTGTTCCAAGCCATATTTCGGTTCACTTCTATTGACCTTTCCTTGGAATAAAAACATTGTTGCAAAGTGAGAATGCGCATGGGCTTGGTGCTGTACTCACGATGAACATGAGCAATTTGTAATGGAGATAAATACCTTCGGCATTTGTTGTAACCCATGATGTTATTGCTCACGGCAATGGAATCGCAATCGATGAATCCAAATTTGTCGGTTTTTGGAAGATCGGGGAATTGCGGATTGTCGGTATGGGATAAGCCAAGGCAATGTCCGAGTTCGTGCGCCGAAAGCTGTGCGTTTGCCCATTCTCCACCTTTGAGGTAGTTGGAAACGTTGAGGTAAAAAGGAGATGGTCCGCAACCAAAAGCGGCGTTTTTCATACTCGAACCGGTGTAAAAAACATGCAAATGTGTGCTATCGCTTTGCGCAATTTCTTTGAACAAATCTGCATTGCAATTGCGGTTGTTTTCGAAATAATAACTTATGGTCAATCCTTTTTGTAATGCTGGAATGGACTCCGGAAGCCAAGCGGTGGTTTGTTTGGTGTCGGATGAAAATTGGGAACTGTCGGTTTTGATGCTCCATTGCTGAACACCATTGGTCACGAAAACCTCAGCGCCTTTTCTAAACCTCATTTTATGATTGCCTTCTACCACAATGATTTTTCCATTTCCATATACAGAATCAATTTTCGCCGGATATTTTTTTTCATCGCGGTAAGGTTCCCATGCAATGCGGTCCCAATGTTGTGGCGAGATCAAAAAGTGAATGTCCGAAATCTGAAAACGTACTTTTGCCCATGGAATATAGTCCAACGCTGCGGGTGATGCTAATGTCGGACGGTCGAGGCTGTTGTAAAAATCGTTGATGAGTTGAAATTGTTTGCGCAGCACGTTGGTGTCCGCAAGGGTATAATTCCCCGGATCGCTTGCTGATTTTTGGATGATATGAAGTTTTACGCGAATGATAAGATCCTGCGTGCCGTGCTCCGGAATATAATTTTCCAAATCTTTTTGTGCTTGTAGGAAAGAACACAAAAACGAAAAGCAGATCAACAGCAATGGTCTCATGAAGGGATAGAATCTTTTTTAACTACCTCCTTAAATTTCATGCCATCCAATCGTTCTTTTAGTGGCTTGATTTTATTCAGGTAATCTTGCATGTTTTTTTCGCTGATGGGTTCGGTGGCTTGAAACTTTTCTGCACGTGGATCAACTTGCTGACCGTTTTTCCAGAACCTGTAACATACATGCGGACCTGTTGCTAATCCTGTAGAACCAACATATCCAATTACATCACCCTGTTTTACTTTTCTTCCCTTGTGCATGCCTTCGCCTATTTTGCTCATGTGTAAATAAGCAGTTTGGTAGGTTTTGTTATGGTATAGTTTCACATAGTTTCCATTTCCCGAAGTGTATCCGGCTGCATCAACCGTGCCATCTGCAGTTGCCATAATGGGCGTTCCGGTTGGTGCGGCATAATCGGTTCCCAAATGGGCTTTGTATATTTTTTGTACCGGATGAAACCTTCGTGAAGTATAGCCCGACGTAACACGCGAAAATTTTAAAGGCGCTTTTAAAAACGGACGTTTCATGCCTTTTCCGTTTTCATCAAAATAACCAATCTCCCCATTTTGCTCGTAACGAAAAGCAAAATAGGAAGCAGAAATATTGTAGAAATAAACAGCCTTGATCTGACCTATGGCATAAGGCTCTCCTTCCACTTGTTTTTCTTCGTAAATCACCTTGAATTTATCTTCCGGATAGAGCTTGAAGAAATCGATGGTCCATGCAAATACTTGCGCAATATTTTCGGCAAGTTCTCCTGCCACTGCTTCTTCATTTAAGCTGCTTTTGATGGTGAGTACCAGATTCGAGTTTTTTTCAATCACACCACTGAGTTCTCGCTCTACAGTTTTTACCTCGCGTTGTACCAGACGCACATTTACCGAATCGCGAAAATCGAAAATCACATATTCAATTCTGTTTTTTTCGTAAATGCAGTAATAGGTTTTTGCAGTGTCTTTGCGGTCGCGCAAGATGGTGTATTTATGTCCTTCCGAAATAAAATTCAATTTGGCGGAATCTCTTGCAATTTGGTCGGCGCTGTTGATGTCTTGTTGCGAAATACCATAAGGAGAAAACAAGTGCGATAGTGTCATTCCGTTTTTTACACTGTCTTGTACCACTTGAAAAGTGTCGAGTAGAAATCCGTATTCAATCCTCGGTTCGTATTTTGGTGTGGTGTCTTTTGTGTTTTGGCTTACTTCACTTTTTTCATTGTTGCAGGAAGCAGCCGATAAAAAAAACAGTATGGAAACAATGGCAAAAACCGGGAGTGAATGGAACAAGCTTTTCATCGCTGCAAGTTAGGCATTGCAGGGTTTTTGGCACGGTCGAATTATTAAATGCAGAGTGTGGAAAATTATCTGAAATGCAAAAAGGCCCCTGATGAAAGAGGCCTTTGAATGAGTATGGTGAAAGCTTATTTTACTTTACTGATGGGTGAAGCGAGATTCTTGTATTCCACTACTTCCATTTTGATGGAACCAACGAGAATCTTTGCTTTTGCAAGCAGTGGAATTTTGTTGGCATCATCGGTAACCCAAACGGTTAAATCTTCTTCGGATTTGAACACGCGACCTTTTTCAACAACAGGTACAAATTTCAGGCAACGGAATTTACCCATGCGAACATGGATGGTTTCTCTTCCCGAGACCTTAATTTTTAATGGGAAATTTGTGTCATCGTAAAACATCGGAATGGTAAATACATCGCCTGGTTTGGCGTTTTGGAAGTCCAGCGTTCTTGCATAGTAAAAAGCAGAAATCATATCCTGAACCATGTCGGGTGTATCGAACGATTTGCCTTTACCATTGTCGACTTTGTTTTTGTGTTGCATGAAGGAATAATCCTGATTGATCACATATCCTCCTTCGTTTACGCGACGAATAAACAACCAAGGGAATACACCTTCTGCGTCGATATAGGACTCATATCTGTCGCGGACTTTGTAAAACCAGTCAAATGCCGAAATCGTATTTCCTGTTCCTTCCACGTGTAAAATAGAACGACCATTGATTTTGCGGTCGCATTCTTTGACGCGCAATACCGCTTCTCCTGCATCCACAAAACCGTAATGCAAACGGTAACGCAATTCTTCTCCTGCTTTAAATGAAGAATGATTGAGTTTTCTGAAACTGTTGCCACCTGCTGTGGTGTTTGCCATAATCGATAGGCTGCTGCCGACCAGAATCAGACCTAGAAAGAGACTTTTGGTTTTCATGCTATTGGGTATTTGCAGATAGAACGCAAAAAGTGTTCCAAATGTTATTCCGGGAAACAAATTCTTGAGCAGCGAACAAGCGACTAAATCAATTTAAATAATTGATTTTCAGTATAAATACAAAGGTTTCTTACTTCTGCATGCTTTGGGTTCTATTTGTTATTTTTACCGCATGGATAAAAAACTCGAACTGCTTGATAAGAAAATCGCTGAGGCGATGTTGGGAGGCGGACAAGCCCGAATCGATGCACAACATAAAAAAGGCAAACTCACAGCCAGAGAGCGTATCCATTTTTTATTGGATGAGGGAAGCTTTGAAGAAATTGGCATGTTGGTTTCACACCGGGGAACGGATTTCGGTTTGGACAAAGAAAAATATCCCGGGGATGGCGTTGTGACCGGTTACGGAACCATCGATGGTCGTCAGGTATACGTATTTGCTCAAGACTTCACGGTATTTGGCGGCTCGCTTTCGGAAACGCATGCTGAAAAGATTTGCAAGGTGATGGATCTGGCCATGCAAAATGGTTGTCCGGTTATTGGATTGAACGATTCGGGCGGTGCGCGTATTCAGGAAGGTGTGGTTTCACTGGCAGGTTATGCCGATATTTTT
>JBIKKU010000362.1:0-3287 GCA_044360245.1 Flavobacteriales bacterium
TCCTGACACCATCATCGCTGCTCGTAAACTTGTGCGCGAAGTATACATGGATGAAAAAATTGAGCAATACATCGTCGATCTCATTCACGCTACCCGCTTCCCGGCGCAGTGTGGATTGCAAAAACTGGAACCTTTGATATCTTTTGGCGGATCGCCCCGTGCATCCATCAATCTTGCCCTAGCTTCCAAAGCTTATGCATTCATCCGTCGCAGAGGATATGTCATTCCCGAAGATGTGCGTTCGGTGATTCATGATGTGCTTCGTCACCGTATCGGACTCACCTACGAGGCAGAAGCCGAAAACATTTCGGTGGAACAGATCATCAATGAAATCGTGAACAAGGTTGAAGTTCCATAACATCAACTAAAACCTTAGTTGTAATGATTGATACGCGGGAGCTGCTGAAAAAAGTGAGGAAGATCGAAATCAAGACCAAGGGCTTGAGTGAACAGATCTTTTCGGGCGAATACCATTCTGCCTTTAAAGGAAGAGGTATGGCCTTCAGCGAAGTACGCGAATACACTCCGGGCGACGATATACGTGCCATCGACTGGAACGTTACTGCACGTTTCAATCATCCCTTTATCAAAGTTTTCGAAGAAGAGCGTGAACTTACGGTAACACTTTTAATTGATTTATCCGCTTCAGGAAACTTCGGAACGCAACAACAATTCAAACGAGAACTTGCGGCTGAACTTGCGGCTGTTATTGCCTTTTCGGCGATGAAAAACAACGATAAGGTTGGAGCCATTTTATTTACCGATCGTATCGAAAAATTCATACCACCCAAAAAAGGAAAAACACACGTACTCTGCATCATCAGCGAAATCATTTCAACGGAACCAAAAGGAAAGTCAACAGGCTTAAGAGAACCATTGAAATTCCTCACCAATGCCATTAAGAAAAGATCCATCGCTTTTATGATATCGGATTTTATTTGCAAGGAAGATTATGATGATACCTTGCGAATTGCAGGACGTAAGCATGATTTGGTTGCATTGCAGGTAGTGGATAAAACTGAACAACATTTGCCCAACATTGGTTTTGTGCAATTGGAAGATCCTGAAACCGGTGAAAAAAAATGGGTGCATACCATGTTCCCCGTGGTTCGAAAAAAATACCAGGCAGCCTATTTACAGCGAATGGATCAAGTCAGAAACCGATTGCGCAAAGCAGGCGTCGACCATGCTGTTTTGCAAACCGGCGAAAACTATACCAAGCCATTGATGAACCTTTTTAAACGACGCGGAAAATGAGATTCGGGATCGTTATAGGTTGGTTATGCTGTTTAGTAAGCTCCGCATTTGCGCAGGAGAAAGGAAATCTTGTCTTATCCGGAAAACCCGATAAAATCAGAATTGGAGAGCATGTTAACCTGCAAGTGAAACTTGAAAAATCACCTCAAGCTGCTTTAACGTGGATTCCTTATGAGACTTGCATGGAAGGAACGGGATTGGAAATGGTTGAAGAAAAAACTCCCGTAAAACAAAGTGCTACCGAAGAACTTCGCGAACTAACCATTACTGCCTTCGATAGCGGGACCTTTACCATTCCAGCGGTTAAAGTGATTCTTAACGGAGATACACTACAATCCAATACTTTGTCGCTTGTGGTGAGCACTGTAGAGGTAGATACTACTGCAAAAATTTTCGATATCAAAAGTGCTATTGAAGAACCAGCAACATGGACAGATTTTTGGAACCGTATCTGGTATTGGATCAAATCGAATTGGCTTTTATTGTCCTTGTTTGCGCTGATATTACTCGGAGTGATTACCTATTTCATTCTTGAAAAAAGGAAAAAATCACTTCCTCCTCCTCCACCTCCACCGGTTCCTGCGCACATTATTGCCTACGGTAAACTAAAGGAAGTAGAAGAATCTAAATTGGTCGAAAGTGCCGATGCGAAAACATTTTATTCAGTGGTTTCCGAAATAATCCGGGAATACATTGAAAACCGTTTCGATGTTCCTGCACTTGAACAAACTACCGAGGAATTGTTAATGGCCATGCGCAACAAAGATTTACCCGAGGATGCTGCAAAACAGCTCACCTCCATGTTGCGATTTTCTGACCTGGTAAAATTTGCAAAAGAAGAACCGGATGAGTTTGAAAAAAACCGATTGTTAAGGTATGCCTGGGATTTTGTTGATCTCACCAAATACAAAAATGAAAAACCGACAAGCGAAAACTGATGGAAGAAAAATGGTTTGACATACGCTGGTTTGATTTTCATTACACAGAAAAAGGATATCTGTTTCTGCTGGTGCTTATCATTCCTTTGTTTTGGCTCCATTGGCGCAATACCATGAGCAAACCTTCCACCATCAAGCATTCTGATGTCGGACAATTTTCTTTTCCCGGATACAATTGGCAATTGGTGCCCCATTTTTATTTTCTCATTCGCTGTTGCGCTTTTGCACTCTTGGTTTTTGCATTGGCTCGACCACAAGGCAATGCTAAAGACATCGTCAAAAAACAAAATGGAGAAGGAATAGATATTGTGTTTGCACTCGACGTTTCAACATCGATGCTAGCACAGGACTTTAAACCTAACCGCCTGGAGGCTGCAAAAGAATTGGGAATTGACTTCATCAGCGAACGCAGCAATGATCGAATAGGCCTAGTAATTTATGGAGGTGAAGCCTTAACACAATGTCCGCTAACTACCGATCACAGCGTGCTGAAACGCCTTTTTTCGCAAGTCAATACAGGTTTTGTAGAAGACGGTACAGCAATTGGCTTAGGATTGGCTACTGCGGTAAATCGCCTTCGTGAAAGCGATGCAAAAAGTAAAGTCATCATTTTGCTCACCGATGGAATCAACAATTCAGGAAACATTGATCCCATGACAGCAGCCGATATTGCCGCAGAATATGGTATTCGTGTTTATGCCATTGGTGTAGGAAAAAATGGCACTGCTCCATATCCGATGTCGAATCCACTCGGTCAGGAAATGCTGGTAGATGTGGAAGTTAAAATTGATGAAGCTTTAATGATGGACATTGCCAATGCCACCGGTGGAAAATACTTCAGGGCAGAAAACAATTCCGGATTAAAAAAGGTCTATAAAGAAATCGACAAACTGGAAAAATCATTGGTGAAAGTGATTGAACTCAAAAGTGATCCACCTGAAAAATTCCATTCGTTTGTTGCCATTGCATTAGCCTTATTGGCTTTTGAATTCTTGTGTAAACGTTTCTTTTTTTCTGGATTGAACGAAGCATGAAAAAACGTTTTCCATATCATTTGCAAATGCAACTTTTGCTGTTGCTGTCCTTCGAAAT
>JBIKKU010000218.1:0-5676 GCA_044360245.1 Flavobacteriales bacterium
GTGCAAGGGAGTCTTGTTTATTTGCTTCCAAAAACATTCTTGTGCTTTTTGAAAAACAGAAGTATTCGTATAAAATGAAAAAGCCTGAATCTTTCGAGTCAGGCTTTTTCAATTAAAGAAAGTGTATTACTGAATGATCAGTTTGCTTTGCTGTTGGATGCCGTTGCGGTCGAACAATTGGATGGAATAAATTCCGGGAGCCAATGCGCCGGTATTAAGTACCATGTTTTTGTTTTGAACCGGAGCTGAAATAACGGTCTGACCCAAAGCATTTACAATGGCAATGTTTTGTTGTTCTCCGGGTGCAGCGAAACTCAGTGTGATGAAATCTTGCGCCGGGTTCGGATATACTTTGAACAAGTTGTTTTGATACAATGATCCAACACTTGATGCATTTTCTATTTCCACGCAATAGTCTTCTACTTCACCTTCGGCCATGGGATTATCGCATGCGCCGGGAGCAGCAAAATCGGAGAAGGACAATACTTTACTGATGACACGCATTCGGGTTGCGCCCAGTGATGCAGTTCCTGGAATGGTTAAGTTGCCTGTGGTAGTTGCTCCTGCAAAATTAACGGCAAGCAATTCTTCTCCGGAATCGGTGAAGGATCCGTTTTGGTTCAAGTCAACAAAAACTTTTACATAAAGGAATTGTGTTCCGTTGAGTGTTGAAGTGATGCTAATCGCGTTTTGTTGTCCACGGTAAAGACTTCCTGCATTGGTGTAAATGGCGTATCCGTTGTCGTCTCCCGAATTCTGATTGACGGTTCCTACCGTAACATTGCTGATGTAAGCATTGGTGGTTGAAGCTCCGGATGCAGCGCAATGTCCGAGGTCGATGCATGCACCGCATCCTTGGGTTTGGAATTGCAGACTAGATGAAAACGGAATGCTTCCACTTGCACAAACGGTTTGGATTTGGATTTCATAAAGGGTGCAAGAGTCTAAACCATTAAGCGAAAAAGGTGAACTTACGTTGTTCATGCTTGTCCATGTGGATGAACTCAAGGGTTTGTATTGCACATTGTAAGAAGTGGCTGCCAATACACTGTTCCAGGAGATGTCGACGGAGGTGCCGCTGACATTGGCAGTTAGCCCGGTTGGATTTTCGCAGCATCCATCGGTAGTGAAGGAGAAAGTTGCTGACCAATCGCTGTAATCGCCAAAGCCGCAATTGCTCATCACTTCAAATTCATAGGTAGTGCAGGCTTGTAATGTATCGATGAAAACACCGCTCGCGCTAACCACAACAGAATCCCAAACCGTTGCCCCTTGTTCGCGAAAATGCAGCGAAAAATCTACAGGTGATCCAGAGAAATTCCAGGTGAGTGTTGCTTCGGTATCGGTAAGTCCGGAAGTGTTTAAGGTAAAGGGTGCAATGCAATTGGATGCTGCACAATTGTTGAGGATTTCGTTGACCGAATTGAATGCATTGAGTCGCCCGCCGGTAACGGACTTATTCGCCATGCTTGCGGTTGGATCAACACCGTTCATTAATGCCAATCGCACTTGGTCGGCTGCTTGTTGAGGATTGGTTTTGGATAATGTTATGAGTGAATTGCAAGGCACGGAATAAAGTAATCCTATAACGCCCGCGGTAAGCGGACAAGAAAAGGATGTTCCGGTGGTAGTTCCGTATGAGTTTGTTCCCGAAGTGGTGTACACATTGATCCCCGGTGCTCCGAAATCGATGGTGGTTAATCCATATCCTCCTGCTTGATTGTCGGTGTTTCCGGTACGAGTAACGGAGATCATGTACGGACTTGCACAGGCGGTTGGCATATCACCTACGGCATCTACATCAACGGTATTGTTGGTTGTTGCGCCTGCGTTGAGTACGCCGTATTTTCCAAGCGTATCGTACATCGCACACCATAGCGGATAGTTGGTAGGATCTGCATTATCGATTCCCCATGATGCTGAGGTAGCTACAACATAAGCGCCTTCTGCGCCCGCGGTGTTGTTGTACATTTTGCGCATGGTAAGCGGATAATCATAAGCGGCAATTACAGAAGATTCTGAGGTGCTGAATCCGGAGACCAACATGAGTTTTACATTCCAGTTGGCACCTGATGCACCAAGGTTGTTATTGCCAACTGCACCGGCCATGCCCATGCACTGTGTTCCGTGATTTCCTGTTGCGTGATTGTCGTTGTTGCCGTTTACGTTCCATCCTTCGTAATCGTCAACATATCCATTGCCATCGTCATCGATGGAGTTGTTTGGAATTTCGTTGTGGTTTCTCCAAAAGTTAGCGGCAATGTCGGGGTGCGAATACACTGCTCCTCCGCCCTCTACAATACAAACTACAATAGTGTCGCCTTGCGTGGTGAGTCCGCCGGTGGTGATGTCCCATGCCAAATCCGAATCGATGTCCGCATCTGCTGTTCCTCCGCCTCCGCCGTTGTTCACGTGGTGCCATTGGTTACCAATGTTGGTGTCGTTGGGAAGTGTGGCGCGTTCTTCTACAAAGTGATTGTTTTGCGCAAGTTTAACATAAGGCAAAGTGCGCATGAGTTCGAGCACGTATTGGTTGCTCGCTGTGTTGGGATCGAAAGTGATTAACCAGATGTGCATGTCGTCCGACAAAATTTTCTGGTCTTTCAATTGTACTTTATCCGAAAGGTCTTTTACCAGGTGAAAAATGTTGTGATTGTGCTGCAAGAGCACCATCACTTCTCCTTGAACGAAGGGGGTTTCGGTTTTTGGATTGGCTTGTGCAAATAATCCCGTGGAGAGGAAAATTCCGGAGAGGATGAGTAATAGTTTTTTCATTTTCGGGCTTTTGGTGCCCAAAATTTAGCAAAAAAGGACTTAGCACGACTTGAGCGGCAAGGCGGACTGAGGGAAAGGTCTTGAAAGGACAAAATTCTAACAGTTTTTAAGGAAGCACGAGAGTATTTCACAAAAAAAATGTCCGCCGGAGCGGACACAAAAAACATGACGTTTTTCTGATCTGATGGTTTTGGTATTGTTTGGCGAGGAGCTTATTCTTTCGAAAGAAAATCTTGAATCTTGGCAGCAAATTCTTTGGCTTTGCTAAGGTCGGCTTTGTTGTCGTAAACCGAAATGCGGTATTGTACATTTAAGTCGCCGATAAAGGTTTCGCCATGAATCATGTTGTAGTTTTTTGGACCCAAATCATCACTCATGCCTTTGGCAAGTTTGGAATAAAACACTTGTCCGTTTACGTTGTCTTCTTTGAAATCTTCGTAAGTGGTTTTTTCTCCTTTGTTTTTGATGGTAAAATCCTGGAATTCCTGAAGTGATTTATGTTCAAGTTCTTTGCGTTGGTTTCCTGAACGGGAAAGGCTTGAAGAGGTGATGTTGAGTTTATCAAAACCGGCAGTTGCAGGGTCTGCTGTCCATGAGCGTCGGATGTCCTGATTGTCTGCATTGTCATTGGTCATATCCACTGTAAGTGTATAACCGTCGATGGTGATTTTGTCGAGTTTAGCTGCTAACCAGGCAAAATCTTTTACCACTTCTTTTGGTTCTTCGGGAGCTGCAGTTTGTGCGCTGGTGTCGGCAGCAGGAGTAGTTTCGGATTTTTCTTCTTTTTTACCTCCGCAGGCAGCGAAGAGCAGGGCCGATCCGAGGCCTAAAACGTAAATTGATTTTTTCATTTTTCTTGGGGTTTTAGTTTTCATTGATGTTCCAGTGGAATGTTTTTTTTCTTGCCATAAACACGGTGCGACTGAAAAATTTTTTGTCGCTTGTTTTTCCGTTCATGGGTGTATCAAGTACAAGCACTCCGTTTTTGTATGCAAGAATTTTCAAGTATTCTTTGCTGCCTCCTCCGTAATTGAGTTCAATCCAAAACAGGTTGGCAATTTTTTTTACGGTGTACACCGGTTGCATGGCATAGTTTGCCCTGAACATGGTGTGGATGATTTGATTGTCGGCCCAACTGAAATTTTGAGTGGTATCACCTTCGCCGAGTCGGAAGAAACGGTATTGTTCGGGGAATTTGTTGTAGTGGACAGAATATGCTTTGTCGACATACAAATAACTCCCTAAATCAATCCAGTCGTATTGGCGAAGGGTATCCTGAAAATGTTCGGGAACCTGAGCTTGTTTCATTTTTAAAAGTGAATCGCCGACAATCTTTTTTTTACGATGCATTTCCTGCGTCAGCTTGTACCAATCTGCTCCGGGCTGGTTTTTAACGGGAACCTGCGCGTGCGTCGGTACAAACTGACCCAAGAAGCATAAGATGAGGAATGCGTATTTCATCAGAATGGTTTGATAAATCCGTAATCCATGTAACGTACTTGTGCTGCGCCATACGTGCCATTTCCTTTGTAAGGTTTGAAAACCGTAATGTATTGCCACATCCAATATCCGCAACCCGGTTTCTCGTAAATGGCTACACCGCCTTTGGTTTGTTCGGTGATGTATCCGTAGTCGTCTTTGTGCACTTGAAAGCTTTGTACGTTGTAAAATGTTTTTAAAATTTTGAGGCTAACTCCCGATTCAATGAGTTTATTGAAGGTTGCGTCGAGGTAGGGATAATCATTTTTTACCCAAGCATTGTCTGCTGCTTCTGCCTCTAATTTTTCTTTGCGTTTACGGAAGGCCTCGTCAAAACCTTTGAGCAAATCTTCGGGCGATCCTTTTACTCCGTACATGGCAAAAGCTTTTTCGAGATTGGCAACAAGGTGTGGTTTGATTTGTGAAATGTCGCCACACATCACAAAATCTTCTGCGCGTTTACCTTCTGCAAGTGCATTTTCCTGATCGGTGTTGCTGTTGGTGATGTCGATGAAATAGCTGTCGAGGTTGAACCAACGGGTGGCTCTGTCGGCAAGGACTCCCGAAACGAGCCAGGTGTAAATGCTGTCGCTTTTTTCGGAAACCATTTTTACCACCGAAGGATTGTAACGGAAATTTTTATTGATGGTGGAGGGAAGGGGTTCGTATTTTTTCACGATGGCTTTCAAATCGGCATAATCTTTTTTTGCCTGGTTGAGATAGTCAATGGTAACAAGCGAATACAACTGTCCGGATGGATTACACTGGTCACACACCATACGTGCGAGGTCGTTAATTTTTGAGTTGTCTCTTCGGCAGAGGGCTTCGACTTCGGTGTAGAATTCTTTGTACGACCAAGGTTCGAGTAACCATTTGTCTTCAATGCCTTGTTTGCCTTGAGCGATGTGTCGTGGATCAGTAAATTCGACCAGACACATTCCGTTTTTGTAACCGCTTACAGTTCCGGTTGGAAATCCTTCTGCGAGGTATACCACCTTGTCGCCGGATTTGTACTTGTTGTTGCTTGAAGCAGCGGATGAAGCATTGCTGTTTGTGCCGGAGGTGGAAGAAGCACCTGAACCCATTGGACGAACTTCGTCTTTTTTCGCCCATGAATCGTAGGAAGCGGAGTAGCCGTCCCAATGCACGAAATAACGTTCACCGTCCACTTTCAGAACGGTTGCTTTATACCATTTCCCCTGGTAAAGCACTTCAACGCGATCGTTCACGTTGAAGGTGCTTTGGGCATATAGCATTCCGCTGAACAATAATGTCAGACAGAAGAGGAGTAATTGTTTCATATCAGATCAGTTTGGGAATAGGTTTATTGTTTGGTCAGAACGAGTTCTCCGCCTTCACCTTTCATAGTCATCGATTTGTCGTCGATAGCAGTAACGGTGTAGGTAAGTCCATCGGGATTGG
>JBIKKU010000219.1:0-5659 GCA_044360245.1 Flavobacteriales bacterium
GCGGACTACTCTACACCGGAATACCCGGTAGTAATTTCCATGGACTGCGCGAAATCCCCGGTCTCAAATCGTTTCTGGTAGCTATGGTATGGACCATGTTAACCTTTTACATCCCTTACCATCAGCTGCATTCCGAAAAAATAAACTTATGGATTGTTTCCCATCAGTTTTTTTTCTTCTGGGTAATAGCCATATGGTTCGATTGGCGCGACAGAAAATACGATGCTCCAAACCTCTTCACCATTCCGCAAATGGCAGGAACAAAAGGGACAATCATTCTCTCTTTACTTGCTTGGGTAGCTATTCTGTATGCGGCATTTGCCATCGAGGAACACTACCTTTTTACAGATATAGGTCTACTAATTTCCTTTTTTGGAATTGTTTTGATACTGATCAAAAAAAGAAATTCGGAATTCGCGTTGGGCTTTGGAATGGATGGCATTATTGTTTTACAAGGACTGATATTATTTTTCTTGAAATAAAATGGTCCAAAACCAATTCGCCAAAACAACTCGATTAAGGTTCCAACGCAATAAACAATGCCTCAGCAAAAGCTTTCGCGGTTGTTTTTAAATCATCCACCGAATGTGCATCGCTTACAAAACCTACTTCGTAGCCTGATGGTCCGAGGTAAATACCACGCTGCAACAATTCGGCATGCATTGTTCTGAAATATTTCATGCTATCCGGATCTATTTCTTCGGCCGTGCGGATTACAGGTTTGTCGCTAAAGGCAATCCAGAAAATACTTCCAACGGAATAAAAAGAATAACGATGGTTAAGTGCTTCTGTTTGTCGGCGAATTTCAGCAATCAGGAATTGGGTCTTGCGTTCCAAATCGGTGTAGAATCCGGGTTTTAAACACTCATTCAATTGCGCTATTCCTGCAGACATAGCCACCGGATTTCCTGACAATGTTCCCGCTTGATAAACATCACCTTCAGGCGAAATAGATGACATGATTTTAGCCGATGCTCCATAGGCACCAACAGGCAATCCACCGCCAATAATTTTTCCATAGGTAATGATATCCGGCGCAATTCCATAGTACCCGGCTGCTCCGGCAAATCCAACACGAAAGCCTGAAATCACCTCATCAAACAAAAGCAGTGTTTGATGTTGCGTACATATCTCGCGCAAAAATTCGAGGAAAGATTTTTCTTGCAACAACAATCCATTGTTTGCAGGAATAGGTTCAATAATGACACAAGCAATCTGATTTTTAAAATCTTCAAAAGCTCTAGTCACAGCATCTTTATTGTTCAAAGACACCACAATGGTTTCATCCACGAAAGATTTAGGTACACCTGCAGATGAAGTATTTCCGAAAGTCACCAATCCGCTTCCTGCCTTCACCAAAAGTGAATCGGAGTGACCGTGGTAGCATCCTTCAAACTTGAGAATTTTCGTTCTTCCTGTATAACCGCGTGCCAAGCGAATAGCACTCATTACCGCCTCTGTTCCTGAAGAAACGAAACGAATTTTTTCGATGTATGGATTATTGGAAAGAATCAGTGAGGCCAAATCATTTTCCAATGCGGTTGGGGCCCCGAAAGAACTGCCTTTTTCCACCGATTCTTTCACTGCATTTACAACATCCGAATGGGCATGACCAAGAATGAGCGGTCCCCATGAACAACAATAATCAATGAACTCATTGCCGTCTGCATCCCAAATCTTGCTTCCCTTTCCTCGTTCAATAAACAAAGGTGTTCCACCTACCGATCGAAAGGCACGCACGGGAGAATTTACTCCACCCGGAAAATAAGATTTTGCTTTCTCGAAAAGTTGAGTGGATTTATCGCGTTTCATGATGTATTGTTTTTCGCAAAAATAAGGGATTCCACAACCCGCTGATTTTGCTCAGGCATAATTCTGATGCAATTCTTAAGTTTGTGCCTCAAATCAGCACCATGAACTTCAACTCCAGCCTCGAATTTGCAAGAACAGCCGACGAACAGGACCCTATTCGCGCCTTCCGTGAAAAATTCCACTTTCCAACGCATAATGGTCAGCCGGTGGTTTATTTCACCGGAAATTCGCTCGGTTTACAGCCAAAATCAACAGCGGCCTATTTGCAGCAAGAGCTCGACGATTGGGCAAAATTTGGAGTAGAGGGACATTTTTTCGCTAAAACACCATGGTTTAGCTATCATGAATCCTTAACGGAAACCTGTGCCCAAATTGTTGGCGCAAAAAATTCGGAAGTTGTCTGTATGAACCAACTTACCGTAAATCTCCATTTGCTGATGGTTTCATTTTATCGTCCCACACCACAACGTTATAAAATCATTTGTGAGGCAAAAGCTTTTCCATCCGATCAATATGCATTGGAAACGCAAGTGCAACACCATGGATTCAGACCGGAAGACGCCATTGTTGAAATTGCTCCGCGGGAAGGCGAATACCTGATTCGCGAAGAAGATATTTTAAGTGCCATTGAAGCCAACAAAGATTCACTTGCCTTATTGATGATTGGCGGAGTGAATTATTATACCGGACAAGTTTTCGATATGCAAAAAATCACCGCAGCAGTGCATGCAGTTGGTGCCTATGCCGGTTGGGATTTAGCACATGCCGCAGGAAACATCGAATTAAAACTGCATGAATGGAACGTCGATTTCGCCGCATGGTGTTCCTACAAATACATGAATGCCGGACCGGGTTCCGTTTCAGGTGTCTTTGTTCATGAACGTCACGCGCATTCCAAACTACCAAGATTTGCCGGTTGGTGGGGACACAATAAGGATGTTCGCTTTAAAATGGAAAAAGGATTTGACCCCATGCCCGGTGCAGAAGGTTGGCAACTGAGCAATGCACCTGTACTTTCCATGGCTGCCTACCGAGCATCATTGGATATTTTCAAAGAAGTTGGAGGCATGTCACCGCTGATTGAAAAAAGTCGAAAACTCACTGCCTACCTCGAATACCTCATTACCGAATTGAATAAAGAAATTGGAGGAAAAGAACATTTTCCATTGGAAATCATCACTCCGAAAGAAAACAAATACAGAGGCGCTCAATTGTCAATCGTTGCGCACGGTTTTGGAAAAGATTTGTTCAAGAAACTCATTGAAAACGGTGTAATTCCCGACTGGCGTGAACCCAATGTTATTCGACTTGCACCTGTGCCACTTTACAATAGTTTCGAAGACATGCATCGTTTTGTTTCTATCCTTAGAACATTAATCAAAAACTAATGCCTGCTTTTGTCCCTACTCCAGGATCTGAGAATAATTTTGCGCTTAGCGGTGAAATACACACATTGCAATATGTGGGTATTGCGCTGTTTTTTTTGGCATTGGTAATTTCACTTTTGAATTCGAATTCATCGGAAATGGTTTTGCATTTGCGCAAGGCTCTTTTTGCAGGTTCGGCACTATTGAATATCAGTCCGGTATTTCACGGCCATCAAAGCGCTAAAACACTCGCCATTGCAGGGCTATTTGGTTTAGCGGGGATTATCATTTCATTGTTTTTATTTTTCCCAAAACAAGAAGGACCCGAAGAGGATGAATATTAGCATGATGTTGGTCATGTTTTTTCCACCGGTATTCCCTGAATTTAGACTCCCCGGAAAATTTTCCGGTTTTCAATTTTCTTTTTGGTATTTTGCATGCACTCAAAATCAACTATGAGCAAAAACTTCACCATTGTAGGAGCCGGATTGGTTGGCTCGCTTCTCTCCATTTACCTTTCTAAAAAAGGATATAAGGTAACCGCTTATGAGCGTCGACCTGACTTACGCAAAAACCGCATCTCTGCCGGAAGATCAATTAATCTTGCACTGAGCGATCGCGGATGGAAAGGACTTGAAGGCGTTGGCATTGCCGATGAAATCAAAAAAGTAGCCATTCCGATGAAAGGTCGAATGATGCATGGTATCGATGGCAAACTGACGTATCAACCTTACGGTAAAGATGATCAAGCTATTTATTCGGTTTCACGCGGTGGATTGAATTGCGTGCTGATGGACCTCGCAGAAAAACACGGTGTGAACATTGTGTACAATCAAAAATGCACCGACATCGATTTAAAAACAGCAACAGTAACTTTTGAAGAAACGGAAAGTGGGAAAACCACTACCGTAAAATCGGATCGCGTATTTTCTACCGATGGCGCTTTTTCTTCGGGTCGCATGCAAATGCAAACTTCTACGGATCGTTTCAATTATTCGCAGACCTATTTGGAACACGGTTATAAGGAACTTACCATTCCACCAACTGCAGCCGGCGAATTCGCTATGGATCCCAACTGTCTGCACATATGGCCACGCGGTCAGTTTATGCTGATTGCCCTGCCCAACATGGACAAAACATTTACGTGTACTTTGTTTTTCCCTTTTGAAGGTCAGTATTCTTTTGCTTCCTTAGACACCGAGCAAAAAATGCTGGATTTCTTCAGAAAAACTTTTCCGGATGCATTTGATTTGATGCCGACTTTAAAAGAAGATTATTTCCAAAATCCGACTTCTTCTTTAATGATTGTAAAATGTTATCCATGGACTTATTCCGACAAAATGGCCATGGTAGGCGATTCTGCTCATGCGATTGTTCCTTTTTACGGTCAGGGTATGAATTGCGGATTTGAAGATTGCGTTGTGATGAATCAGCTCATCGATAAATACCTTGGCGAAATAAACGGAGATGATGATAGTGCAGCATGGCAAAAAATCTTTAACGACTACCAAGTTGCGCGCAAACCCGATGGTGATGCGATTGCTGATTTGGCAGTAATGAACTTCATTGAAATGCGTGATAAAACAGGCGATCCGAAATTTCTTTTGCAGAAAAAAATTGAAGCCTGGTTCAGCGACAAACATCCGGATAAATGGATTCCGCTCTATTCTATGGTTACCTATTCGCCACACATTCGCTATTCGGAGGCATTGCGTGAAGGACTTCGTCAGGAGTCGATCATGCAACAAGTGATGCGTATGCCGGATATTGAAAACAAATGGAACAGCGAGGATGTAGAGAAAAAAATCCTTGAGTTCTTAAAATAATATTTTCTTAAACGAAAAAAGGCAGCGCTTTCACGCTGCCTTTTTTTTGTACCTTTTGTGTATGAAAAGATTTCACTTCCTCTTTATGATCGCTCTGACAAGCACTACTTTTTTTGCTTGTAAAAATGAACCTTCGAAAACACCGGAACAGGCTGAATCTCCCAAGGACACTACAAACACGGATTCCATTGCCGACACCGATTTCTCCATGTATTTGAACGACACAGCGCTTGTTTTTTATCCGGGCATGATGCACGGAGAGGAAGTCCCAAAAAATGCAGAAACTTTAAATTGGATGGCCTTGGTTTTAGAAAAGGACAGCAGCTTTTCGATTAAAAAAGTACAATTGAAAAAAGAAATAGAGCACGACCCAATTGTTGACGGGGAGGATGAAAGCATAAAAACCGGTCTTTCATTTTCGTGCGATTCCAGCCTGCATACGCTCTACTTCTTTTCAATTCCCCTTCCGGAACAAAACCATTTCAAAGGTCATTTTCTTCCGAGCTCTTCCTTTTTTCCGGGCAGTAACTATTCCGTTCAGCAAAATGGAAAAACATTTAAAATTTCTGCCACCGGAGAAGGACTCAACAATGAGGGTCAGCCAACTGAAAAATCAGAAGAAATTCGAGGCTATAAAAACTACCGCATTGTTTT
>JBIKKU010000337.1:0-3585 GCA_044360245.1 Flavobacteriales bacterium
AAAAACCTTCTGTTTTGCCGTATCCTCTTTTTTCTACTGTTTCTTCCTTTTGCCAATACAACCATGGCTCAGGTTGACGTGATAATGGACCCTTCGGCAAACGGCCAGACTTTCAATTCATGCAGCGGGGCGCTTTATGCCAGTGGCGGTGTTTCCGGAATTGGATATCAGAACAACGAAAACGTTACTGTGATTCTTTGTCCGGATGTGCCCGGAGATGTGGTTACACTGGACTTCATTACCTTTAATTTATCTACCCAAAGTACAGTTCCGGCTCCGGGAAACAATGCCGATAATTTTACGGTTTACGATGGGAACAGCACCAGTGAGCCTACCTTGGGGACCTACGGAGGAACCCAATTGCAAGGCTTGATTGTTACATGTACATCCTTGAATACTTCCGGATGTTTAACCATTGTATTTAATTCCAATTCTGCCGGCACCGGAAATTTTGCTGCAACCATTACTTGTTCAACCCCTTGTCAGCGACCAACTGCTGTGCTTTCTACACCTACTACAGATACACTTAAGATTTGCGAAGGAGAAACAGTTAATTTTAATGGAACGCCTTCTTTTGCAGCTGCCGGATTCAATATCGACCAATACAAATGGAATTTTGGAGATGGAACTATTGATACCACAACCGGTCCTGTAATTTCACACACGTATAATACGGCCGGTGGTTACCGTGCTGATTTATATCTGCGCGATGACAACGGTTGCGCATCCACCAATCGGGTTACCAAATTGATCCTTGTTGGAACAGTCCCTTCTTTTACCGGAACTACCCCTGATCCCATGGTTTGTTTTGGTGAAAACACTTGTTTGACGGGTGTTGTAACACCTACAACCTATACGGGTTTGCCTGATAACAATCTTGGAGGGGCAACCTATTTGCCGGATAACGTTGGACAATGTTTTTCATCAACCATTGACTTCAATCTATTTGGGCCGGGAGCAACGTTGAACAACATCAATGATCTGATTTCCATTTGCGTAAACATGGAGCACTCTTATATTGGAGATTTGGTTGCTTCAATTTATTGTCCTGATGGAACCCAAGTAATCTTGTACCAACAAGGTGGAGGATGGAATTCTTTGGGTGAACCGGTTGATATCATGGGACCAACAGATCCTCCGGGTGTTGGATATCCTTATTGCTGGTCTCCAAATGCACCATTGGGTACCTGGGCACAATGTGGCAATGCAGGCGCTACTCCAAATTTACTTCCTCTCCCAAACGGCGGAGAAACCCTGGCTCCCGGTACTTATTCTAGCTTAAACCCATTATCAGATTTAGTTGGTTGTCCATTGAATGGAGTTTGGACCCTTGAGTTTTGCGATTTGTGGGGCGCTGATGATGGATGGGTTTTTGACTGGGAAATTCAATTCAATCCTGCGCTTTATCCTGATATTATTGAGTTTACCCCTGTGTATGGTTCCGGTGCGGATTCTTCTTATTGGACACCCTCTAATGCTGCAAGTGCTGCAATAGTTACAAGTCTGAGTGCTGATGGTGATCAAATTTGCATGCAGCCTACTGCACCCGGATCTTATTCCTTTGATTATTTCGCGATCGATGATTTTGGGTGTACGTTTGATACAACCATTACTGTAACTGTTACCCCGCCACCTACCAATAATGCCGGAACAGACATGGTGGTTTGTCCGAATACCCCTTTTAATCTGGATGGTTCGGTGAATAGTGCAGGTGCACCGTGCGATTGGACTTTCCATTTTGAAGATACTTTCGGTGATGGTTGGAATGGCGCATCGATGACAGTTACGGTTAACGGGGTTCCAACTTCCTATACCCTAAATAGCGGAACTGATATAGACTATATCGTGAATATGCCTGCCGGAGCCACCATCGATATCAGTTATTCTCCCGGAGTTTTTGAAATGGAAGTATCATACACGATAACCGATTGTAACGGAAATATTATCCTTGCCGATGGACCAAATCCAACCACCGGGAATGTATATTCCGGCATGAATGGTCTTGACATGGTTTATTCATGGGCCCCTGCAGGAAATATGGTCGATCCTAACATTGAAGATCCAACCGTAAACGGAATTTCCACGCCTACCACATTTTACCTTACTACCTACGAAAACGGCCATCCTTTATGTGCTGTTACAGATTCTGTGAATGTGACCATTGATCCCGGTGTTTATGCCGGATTGGATGATTCATTGGTGGTTTGCTACAATGAGGTGGGAATTGATTTGAACAATAACATTGGTCCCGGAGTTAACCCTGCCGGAACGTGGGTTGATCCTTCAGGAAATGCCGTAGTGATGCCTGTAAACGCCATTGATTTTGCGGCCGGAGGAGAGTTCCAATACATCGTGGCACCATCAGCATCCTGCCCGGGTGATACTGCTTTTGTGTATTTAAATGTCCTTGCGCCTACCGACCCTTCTTGTTGTGTGATCAACATGTCCGCTGTTTCCACCAATGAAAACTGTCCCGGCGCCTGCGATGGAACAATCACCATTTCATCTGATTCTCCTAATTCAACCTTTTCTGTGGATGGCGGAATCACTAATTTGCCTGATTCCTTGTTCAATGGACTTTGCGCAGGAAACTATATGTTGTATGCTACATCTCAATTTGGTTGTCAGGATTCTATGACTTTCAGTGTTGGAACATCTTCCGGTGTGGTAGCTTATTTCGTGGCTTCGCCGCAGCCCACAACCACTTTTAGTCCCGAAATTTGGTTTAGGAATTTTAGTCAGAACGCAACCAACTATGCCTGGGATTTCGGACCGTATGGCACTTCTGCAGAGGTTGAACCTTTCATTACCTTTTCAAGTGATACTTCCGGCACATACAATGTTTGTCTGATTGCCTCGAACCTGGTAGGTTGTGCGGATACTTTTTGCACGGATGTGGTCATTTCCGAGGAGTTTGTGCTCTATGCGCCTAATGCATTTACACCCGATGGAGATGGTAAAAACGAGATGTTTTTCCTTTATGGAAACGATATTGATCCTTCAGAATTCGAGTTGCAAGTATTTAACCGTTGGGGAGAATTAATTTTCTCATCATCCTCCTTAAGTTCAGGCTGGGACGGTGCATATAAGGGACAGAAATGTCCAAACGATGTTTATGTTTGGAAGGTCAAGGCCAAATCGCTGACAACTCGAAAAACGGTCGAAAAATTTGGTCATGTGGTCTTAATTAGGTAAAATCACTGATGTTCAGTATCTTGAAAGAAATCCGGACTTTGAGAATTGTTCCGGATTTTTTTTGATTTCCGGGGTTACCTTTTGCATGAATTTCCATCAATGCATTGAATGGATTCCTTCGGGATTTAACATCAGACACGTTTTTGATTAAAATTTGTGTGTTTGTTACTTTATCGAGAAAATCGTTACATTCGCAATTGTTAAAACCAGTTTAAACAGCATTAAAACACCGCTAATATGAAGTTGCTGAAGATTTTTTCAACCCTTACTTTATCTATGTTAATTGGGTTGCAGGTTTATGGAGCAAAAAACGCCGCTAAGGAGGCTGAAGCTGCCTATAAAAATCTGCAGTTTTACGTAGCCAAGGAAAAGTACAAGGAGGCTGCTGCC
>JBIKKU010000107.1:0-8551 GCA_044360245.1 Flavobacteriales bacterium
GTACTACTATTTCATGGTTGGTGAGTGTTACCGCGAATTGTTAGACCATGATCAGGCTGAGCAATATTACAAGCGTTGTACCGATGGTAACTACAAAGATGCTATCGTTTATTTGCGCATTGCAGATGCTCAAAAAATTCAGGGCAAATACAAAGAAGCTGAAGCCAATTACGAAAAGTACCATCAGAAAACCGGTGATGCTCTTGGTAAACAAGGTGCCGAGTCTTGTCGTTATGCGCAAGATTTAATGAAAAATAAAACCCGTCACATCGTTGAAAACGAAGCGGTATTGAATACTGAATATTACGATTACGCTCCGGTGTTTGCAGATCGTAAAAATTCTAAAATGTACTTTTCATCGAACCGTCCGGGTGGTATCGGAAATCGTACCGATAACGGTATGGGCGGACCTAGCCAGGATTTGTGGTTGTCTGAGCGTGACAAAAAAGGAAAATGGATGGAGCCTAGTGTTCTTCCTGAACCAATCAACACACCCGCCAACGAAGGTGCTGCATGTTTCGACAGAAAAGGTGAAACCATGTATTACACCAATTGTCCTGATGAGAAGAAAAAAGATTTGGGATGTGATATCTATTTCGTAGAAAACCGTGGTGGAAAATGGGCCACTCCCGAAAAAATGAAATTGAAAAACAGCGATACCATCACTGTTGGACATCCTGCGCTTACCAACGACGATCAAACTTTGATTTTTGTTTCGGATATGGATGGCGGTCAGGGTGGAAAAGACCTTTGGATGGTCACCTACAACAAGCGTGAAAAAAGCTGGGGTGAGCCTGTTAACCTTGGTCCAAAAATCAATACACCGGGCGACGAATATTCTCCGTTCATTCACGATGATGGATCTTTGTACTTCGCTTCAGACGGACACCCCGGTATGGGCGGTTTAGATTTATTCCGCGCTGCGCAAGTTGGTACTGAGAAGAAATGGGAAAACCCTACCAATCTTGGTTACCCAATGAACTCTGCACAAGATGACTGGGCTATTGTTTTCGAAGGAAAAGAAAAAGGACTCTTTACTTCTAACCGTGTTGGTGGAAAAGGTCGCGACGATATCTACTCGTTCATGCTTCCTCCACTGCTGTTTGAATTGAAGATTACCGTTTTGGAAGAGAAATCTAAAAACCCGGTTGCTGACAATGAAGTTATTTTGGTTGGTACAGACAATTCCAACATTACCCTCAAAACAAATGCACAAGGTGTTGTAAGTTTTGTTTTGACTCCCGATCAAAAACGCTACATCAACGAAAACACTTCCTATACCGTTGAAGCCATCAAACCTAAAGGATTCCTGAAAGGTATGGAATTGAAGAAATCCTTTTCTACCGTAGGTGTCGAGAAGTCCACAAACTGGGAATTTACCTTTTATCTTCGCAAGGTCGAGAGAGTGTTCCGTCTTCCAATGATTGTTTATGAGTACGACAAAGCAACTTTGATGAAAAACGATTCAGTGAATTCTGAAGATTCCTTGTTGTTCCTTTACAATGTTCTCGTAGATAACCCGAACATCAACATCACCCTTCGTTCACACACCGACTTCCGTGGTAACGATGCGTACAACTTGAAACTTTCCCAACGTCGTGCACAAACTTGTGTAGACTTCCTTATCTCTAAAGGAATTCCTGCCAACCGCATGAAAGCGCAAGGTATGGGTGAAAAAGAACCGGCTACATTGGCTGATGGAAAAGTGCTTTCTGAAGCCTTCATCAAAGCCATTAAAACCAAACAAGTTCAGGAAATGTACCACCAGTTGAACCGTCGTACAGACTTTAAAGTCGATAATTTCGACCACGTTCCAACTGAAGAAGAGCTGAAGTTACAGCCCGTAAATCTTCCGTGGATGAAACGAGACGCTGAATAATATCTCTTATTTTTGTGCCCTATATGTCCGACAATCGTTATAACCTCCGTGGTGTTTCCGCATCCAAGGAAGATGTGCACAATGCCATCAAAAACCTGGATAAGGGACTTTTTCCGAAAGCCTTTTGTAAAATTGTTCCCGACCTGCTTTCAGGTAGTGAAGAACATTGCGTAGTGATGCACGCAGATGGAGCCGGGACGAAATCTTCATTGGCATACGCATATTGGAAAGAAACCGGCGATTTATCGGTGTGGAAAGGAATTGCGCAAGACGCTATCGTGATGAATACCGACGATTTGTTGTGTGTTGGTGCAGTAGATAATATTTTGGTTTCTTCTACTATTGGTAGAAACAAAAACCTTGTGCCGGGTGAAGTAATTTCCGCCATCATTTCAGGTACAGAAGAATTACTGGAAGAATTAAGGTCTTATGGAATCGGTATTTGGTCTACCGGAGGCGAAACTGCCGATGTTGGAGATTTAGTGCGGACAATCATTGTAGATTCAACTGTAACATGCAGAATGCGTCGCGATGAGGTGATTAGCAACCATACCATTGCTCCCGGTCAGGTAATTGTTGGTTTTGCTTCCTATGGAATGGCCAACTACGAAAAAGAATACAACGGCGGTATGGGCAGTAATGGATTAACCTCTGCGCGTCATGATGTGTTCAATAAAAAAGTCGCTGAAAAATTTCCTGAAACATATGATCACGCTGTTCCTGCTGATTTAACCTATTCCGGAAAAGTTGATCTCACCACTCCGATTTCGATTGGAGAAAATGGTGCTTCAATCACTGCAGGTAAATTGGTGTTATCCCCAACACGCACGTATGCTCCGATTGTTAAAGCCATTCTTTCTGAAATGCGTCACGCTGTAAAAGGCATGGTGCATTGCAGTGGCGGTGCACAAACCAAAGTGATGCATTTTGCAGATCAAGTGCATGTCATTAAGGATAATTTATTTCCTATTCCTCCATTGTTTCAATTGATTCACGAGCAAAGCGGAACGGATTGGAAAGAGATGTACAAGGTGTTTAACATGGGACATCGTATGGAAATTTACACCGATGAAAAATCGGCTGAAGACATGATTTCCATTTCAAAATCTTTTGGAATTGATGCGCAAATTGTTGGGCGCGTTGAGTCGGGAAATCATACGCTCACCATCCAATCGCCTTTTGGTGTGTTTGAATATTAATTTTTTTCATGAGTAAATTATTATCCAAACTCGAAGCCATTGCCGACCGTTACCGCGAAGTGAGTGAACTCATCACAGACCCTGCGGTGATTGCGGACATGAAGCGTTATGTGAAGTTGAATAAGGAGTATAAAGATCTTGGTCCACTCATTGAAAAATACCGCGAATACAAACTCGTGGTGGAGAATCTGGAGAACACGCGACTCTTGCTTAAAACAGAAAAAGATCCTGAGTTTCGCGAATTAGCGCAAGCAGAGTTGGAGGATTTGGAAAATAGAAATGCATTGCTTGAAGAAGAAATCAAGGTGATGCTTATTCCTAAAGACCCAGAAGATTCTAAAAATGCAGTGGTTGAAATTCGCGCCGGTACCGGTGGTGATGAAGCTGCAATTTTTGCTGGTGATCTTTACCGCATGTACACACGTTTTTTTGCGAAAAAAGGATGGCCTGTGGAGATTGTGAATGTCACCGACAGTGAAGCCGGAGGATACAAGGAAGTATCGATGCTCGTGAGCGGTGAGGATGTTTACGGCATGCTCAAATTTGAATCTGGAGTGCACCGTGTACAACGTGTTCCCGAAACGGAAGCGCAAGGACGTGTGCATACTTCTGCTGCTACTGTTGCTATTTTGCCTGAAGCAGAAGAAGTGGATGTGGAAATCAACATGAGTGATATTAAACGTGATGTTTTTCGTGCATCCGGTGCGGGTGGACAGCACGTTAACCGAACCGAATCTGCTGTGCGTTTAACGCATATTCCAACCGGTATTGTGGTGGAATGTCAGGATGAACGCAGTCAGATTAAAAACAACGAACGCGCCTTAAAAGTTTTGCGTTCGCGTATTTACGAGCGCGAATTGGCTAAAGTGCAAGAAGAACGTGCCTTGCAAAGAAAGACCATGGTGTCAACAGGCGATCGTTCTGCGAAAATCAGAACCTACAACTATCCGCAAGGACGTGTTACCGATCACCGCATCGGCCTAACATTGTACAATCTTGCAGCCATCATGGATGGAGATATTGAAGAAATCATTGAAGGATTGCACGTTGCAGAAAATGCAGAAAAATTGAAAAGCGGAATAGAATCATAAGTATGAACAGATCGCAACTCATTGGAGAAATACGCAAAAAGAAATCGTTTTTGTGTGTTGGATTGGATACCGATTTAACAAAAATCCCTGTACATTTTTTAGATGCCGAGGATCCGATTTTTGAATTCAATAAAAACATTATCGATGCAACGCATGATTTGTGTGTGGCCTATAAACCCAATACAGCTTTTTACGAATGTTATGGAGTAAAAGGATGGAATGCCCTCGAGAAAACCATTGCATACATCAACCAACATCATCCAGAAATTTTCACCATTGCCGATGCCAAACGCGGCGATATCGGAAATACATCTTCTATGTATGCAAAAGCATTTTTAGAGCACATGGATTTCGATTCCATTACTGTTGCTCCATACATGGGTGAAGATTCGGTAACTCCTTTTCTGCGTGAAAACAAATGGGTGATTTTATTGGCCCTAACCAGCAATAAGGGTGCTTTCGATTTTCAAACCTTGTCTACGGCAGATGGAAAGTTGTTTGAAAAGGTTTTGCGTAAATCACAAGATTGGGGCAACAGTTCCAACATGATGTATGTAGTAGGAGCGACCAAGGCAGATATGCTCGCGGAGATCAGAAAAATTGTTCCTGATCATTTTTTGCTTGTTCCCGGAGTAGGTGCGCAAGGCGGTAGTCTGGAAGATGTCGTGAAATACGGCATGAATAAAGATTGCGGATTGTTGGTGAATGCAAGCAGAAGTATTTTATATGCTTCTAACGAAAATGATTTTCTCGAAAAGGCTAGGGCAGAGGCTCAATCCATGCGTGATGCGATGGCGGTATTCCTTTAAACGCTAAGCCAATTCTCGTATTACGGAAGTGTAAATCCTTAGAGAATTTTATTTTTTTGCGGATGGGGATTGTCACATTTTCGTGGCATGCAGGAAGAATTTCTCCATTATTTCTGGATGCAATATGCGCATCGGATAAAAAAGTTCCAAGGCACTTCGGGTGAACAAATTGAAGTGGAATCTTCGGGGTTTTACAACACCGATTCAGGCCCCGATTTCTTTAATGCCAAAATTCATATCGACGGAATACTTTGGTGTGGAAATGTAGAAATGCATTTACGCTCTTCGGATTGGAAAAAGCATAAACACCACACTGACTCAGCTTACAATAATGTGATTTTGCATGTTGTGTTTCGTCATGATGCTGCAGCAGAAACAGCCCATGGAACGGAAATTGTCACTTTGGAATTGCAACACTTGATTTCTCCCCAACACAAAGAAAAATACCATCAGTTTCTTTGGCGTAAACAAGAATTTCCCTGCTCCGATTTTCAGAAAGAAATTCCCGGAGTGTTTTGGCGACAGCAGTTCGATAGGGCATTGGCGCAGCGATTGGAGCGAAAAGTGAAACCGTTTCAACACGACTACGAATCCACAAACGGAGATATGGAAGAAGTGGCTTATCGTGCTTTGGCAAGAAATTTTGGTTTTCGAGTTAATGCATTGCCTTTTGAATGGTTGAGTCGAAATACGCCATACAAAATGGTCAAAAAAGTCAGAGGAAATGTTTTACACACGGAGGCATTGTTGTTTGGACAATCCGGATTGTTGCAACGCAGAATCAAAGACGACTATGTTTTGCAATTGGAATCCTTGTATCAAAAAGTTCAGGAAGAATTTTCTCTGCAGCCCTTCGAAAAATTGCAATGGAAATTCGCTCGTATGCGTCCGCTGAATTTTCCAACTATTCGCATTGCTCAATTCGCCATGTTTTTGCATCAGGTGGAACCACTCTCTATGATTTCAGATCCTAATCTCACCTTAAAAGAACTGCGGCAACTTTTAAGAGTCGTTGCTTCCGATTACTGGAATATGCATTACGCTTTTGCACGACCTTCTAAACTGCAACCAAAGAGCATGGGTGAGGCTTCGGTGGACAATTTAATTGTCAATACAGTTGTTCCACTGATGTTTTTTAATGGACAAACCAGGTCATGGGAGGAATTAACGGAAAGGGCTTTGCAATTGCTCAGCGAACTAAAACCTGAGCGGAATTTTGTGGTAGAAAAGTGGCGCCGAGCAGGATTTTCGGCCAACGGTGCTGCTGATTCTCAGGCATTTCTTGAGCAATGGGTGGCTTGGTGTTCAGGTAAAAAATGTGTAAATTGCATAGTTGGAAATCAAATTTTAAAACCATCCGATGATCAGCAAAATTCAAGCTTTTTTTGAACGTCAGGCTTTTGGCGTTTGTGAATGGTGGGGAAAAAAACTTGGCATCAACACCGGGAAAGTGCGCAAGTCTTTTATTTACCTTTCCTTCATCACATTTGGTTCTCCTTTGGTGATGTATCTGATCATGGCTTTCATTTTGGAGAACAAACAGTTTTTCAAACCCGGTCCACGTAAAAAGAGTGTTTGGGATATTTAAATTCTATGATCCTTTTCAAACACCTTCGTTTTTATTTTCTTCTTTTTTTCTCATTTATTGCCATAGGTACCGCCGGATTGATGGTGCTTGAAAATTATTCCTTTTTGGATGCCATGTACATGACGGTAATTACCATCACTACCGTTGGATACGCGGAGATTCATGAACTCGGACCGGAAGGAAGAATTTTTATGATGCTGCTTATTTTGGCAGGTTTCGGAACCATCGCCTTTGCAGTTACGGCAATCACCAATTTTATTTTTTCAGGAGCATATGCTCAACAGGTAAAACAAAAAAAAATGCAATCAACTTTAAAAGACTTGCAACAGCACGTCATCGTTTGTGGTTACGGACGAGTTGGCGTGCAGGCCGTAAAACGTTTGCGGAAATTCAATCGGAGTATTGTTGTTATTGAAACGAATGAGCAACGCATGAAAGAGCACGAATTTGAAGGTGTGATTTATCTCCAAGGTGATGCAACATCCGATGAAGTGCTATTGAAAGCAGGAATCAATTCTGCTGCAAATTTAGTTTCTACACTGCCTAATGATGCAGATAATTTATTTGTGGTTGTTTCTGCACGTGCATTAAATTCTAAACTGGAAATTCTTTCACGCGCATCGGAGCCTTCCAATATGCTGAAAATAAAAAATGCCGGAGCAAGTCATGTTATCATGCCCGATCATGTTGGTGGTGTTCATCTTGCGCAAATGGTTGTTCAGCCCGACCTGATGGAATTCATGGAAAAAATTTCGCAACAATCGGATGATAGCATCAATTTTGAAGAAGTTGCTTTTCAGGATTTGCCTGATCATTTTAAAAACAAAACCATTGGTCAGTTGCAACAGGATGGTGTGTTGTCTTGCGCGATCATTGGCTATAAATCTCCAACCGGTGATTATACTGTAAATCCTTCCGCAGATACTTTGGTTATTCCCAATTCCAAATTGTTTTTATTGGGAACAAAAGATCAGGTAAGTAAACTGCACAATCGTTTGAAACAAAACTGAAACTTATTTTCTTCGCGCATACAACATCATTCCTTCACCGTAATTGCCATTGTAAGAAATTTTAAAAGGAAGCGGTGTGTTGTTGCCTGATTTTTCAAGGGCTTTACGCAATTCCGGATCGTAACCCCAACTCAAATCGTCAATGGTTTTGGTGTAGGTGCCCCAGAGTTGAATGGTGTAAATCGATGGATCAAGATTTTTAAAAGGAACTCCGGTATCGTCTTGTAAGATTTTTGCTGAATGCTGCAGGATCAAATTGCGTACAATGGAAAAATTTTTGTGCATGGGAATGTAGGAAGCACTTTTGATGTAGGTGTAAAAGGAGCCTTGACTGCTTACGAATTTTTCGAATCCCGGTTTGGTTTTGATTTTATAATCCGCTGCATCGAAAGAGAAATAATATACCGATCTCAATTTGCTTTCCCCTTTACGCATGAACCGAATACAAACACCTGGATAATTTCCATACGGTGATTTTCCTGAAACCCATTTTCCCTGAGCATCTATTGTTCCGAACTCCATGGAATGAATGAGATTGTTTGTTCTGATCAGGAAGTACGACATGAGGTGAACATTTCCATTGAGAATGGCGCGTGAAAAATCCTGACTCATATGACTTGTCACAAAATATCCGGATTTCAATAGATAACGTTGCGATTGGCGAATGGCATTCAGGTAATCGTTCAATGCTTTATCCTGCAAAGTGCGCGGATCGGTCATTTTTCCGATTCTTTCCAGTCCCATCATGATATAAGTTTTGCAATTCGGAAAGAACTGATGTGCGAATAAATAATCAGGTCCGGAAAAAGGATAAAAGCAAGTGCCTGTGTCGCTGTCTTCAATAATCGACTTTTCTTTCGCCCATGCGACCATTGGATTCAGGGTACTGTCTTCAAGTTCCTTCCAGGTTGAATTGCAGAAATTGAGGTGCTCCTTGTAACCTGGTTTGTTTTGCAGGGTTTGAAAAGATGCTGT
>JBIKKU010000154.1:0-7149 GCA_044360245.1 Flavobacteriales bacterium
AGCAGGGTGTCGTGTGCTTGTGCGAACAAATGCAGTGAGGCAATTGTTAGTAGGAGAGTGATGTAAAAACGCATGTTAGAAAGTTGGAGTCCAAAAGTAATAAAACAATCGCCCCGATTTTTCGAAAGAAACCCCGAGGCGATGTAAACCAATAAGCATGTGTGTAATGAATATCACTTTTCATGCCATAATACTTTCAGATATTTGTCGAAATAACCATTATGAAAAATATAGCGCCAATTCTGGTACAAATTCCTGATCATCAAAAATGGAATTTTAGCAATTATGTAAAACAGGTAGAACAACTTGTTGCTGAGGGAAAAACTTCGGGCGCGGAACAAACTGCAGCATTGATTGAATACACCAAACTGAATTTGCACCGCATGCAAAAATGGAATAAGGTTGGAGCATTGCGTGATACGGATAAAGCAATTCTTTCATCCCAAAAGCAGAAGCAATATTGGTATGTGCTTGCTGAATCCTGGTGTGGTGATGCCGCTCAGATCGTTCCATTTTTGTCCAAAATCGCAGAAGGTTCGGAAGGTAAAATGGCATTGACCATTTTATTTCGCGATGAACAAGTGGAACTGATGAATGAATTTCTCACCAATGGAACACGTTCAATTCCTAAGCTTATCGCAACCGATGAAGGAGGAAACGTGTTGTTTCAATGGGGACCAAGACCTAAGCGTGCACAGGATTTGATGCTGAGCCTAAAACAAAATCCTGAGCTTAGTGCTGAGCAAGCTAAAATGCAGCTTCATAAATGGTATGCAGAAAACAAAGGTGCTGATGTGTTGGATGAACTCATGGAGCACATTCAATTATCAGAGACTGCGGTATTGGGTTGATCCTCCAAAAAGAGCGCCGTTGATATCGCGGAAGCGAAGTGAAATTTCCATTCCGCCGCGCGATTGCGAGTAGGGTGTAAGCGAAGATAAATTGATGTCATAACTTACCCCAATGGCCCAATCGCCAAACTCAAACATGAATGCAGGATACACGGCATCTTTCACGCGATAGAATGCTCCAAAAGAAACCGCCATGCCGCGTTCGAATCCGGTGTATTGCGATTCGGGTTTTAGCAAGTAACGGAAATAAGTTCCAACATTGATTTCTTGTAAGCCGCCTTGTTTCCAATAAGCGAGTTGAGGTTGCAATTGAAAATTACTAGATCCCATGCCGATGGTGAACATCGCATAACCATTGTAACGCATGTTCATGCGATCGCTTCCCTGGAAAGCTTGATTTGGACGATTGATGTGAAATACACTTGCACCAACATTCATGGAAAAATCATCTCCTTTGGAAAGATTACTCGAATTGCCATGAATCACATAAGCTAATCCCGCGCCAAAATCGAAAAAGCGTGTCGACATTGAACCGCCTTCGCCACTTGGTAATCCTGCATTGTAGCTTGTTCCGTTAAATTGGGAATCCCATTTCGCATCGCCAAAACTTACAGCACGTTGGTTGTAGGAAATCTGCACACCAAGTGAAAAGAATGTTTTTTTCGATACGAGAATTACCGAAGAAATATTTCCTCCAATGCTTAGTTTGGAAAGACCTGCGGATCCTGCTTTGTCCTGAAACACATTTAAACCTGCACCAAGAAAGGAACCGTTTCCGGGTTTGCGCAACAATCCCATATCGAAACTCGCTCCCATGGTTTGGAAAGGTTTTCCGAAAGCCGACCATTGCGAACGGTAATTGATGTTGCCACGCGCAGCCGACCCATCTGTTCCCGCTGCAGCAGGATTTAGATTGAGCGGCGACATTTGGTATTGCGAAAAGTGAATGTCTTGGGCCATCACACGTGCTGCACTCAAAATCAAACTGAATAGAAGTAATTTTTTCATGACAATTATTTATGAAGTGTGATGTTTCCTTTTTGTGAAAAGTTTTCTCCGTTGAGGTATTTTCCTTCAATGGCATAAACAAAAACACCTGTGTTCAATGCCTTGCCTTTGTTTGTTCCATCCCAACCCGTATTCAATTCGGTTGTCGAGAAAATCATTTCTCCCCAGCGGTCGTATAATTTGAATTCAAATTCCATAATGCCGGCGCCTCTTACAAATAAAATGTCGTTGTTGCCATCACCATTGGGTGAAAACGCATCCGGAATAAACAATACAAAAACGGCATCCACAATAACCGTAACATCATCAGATGCTGAACATCCGTTGGCGTTGGTTACCGTTACAGTGTAGGTTGTAGTTGAAGTAGGAGATGCATAAGGATTTTCACATGCGCTGCAACTTAAACCACCCGATGGTGACCACACATAACTTGTTCCTCCGCTTGGGCTTAATGTAGTTCCTGCACCAAGCGCAATGGTAACATCACTTCCTGCGTCTGCTGTAGGATCTGCATTTACAATGACATTTACCGAAATTACATCGCTACCGCAATTGTTTGTTGCAGTTAATGTTATTGTTCCACTTGTTGCAGGTGCAATGGTTTCGGATGAAGAAGTTCCTCCGGTACTCCATGCGTAAGTAGTTCCTCCGCTTCCGGTGAGAACTGTGCTTTCACCTGTACACAAAACGGTGTCGCCTGAAATGGCTGCAACCGGAACTGCATTAACGGTTACAGTGATAGTCGCAGTGTCAATACAAGTTCCATCGGATACGACAACAAAATAATTTGTTGTTGCAGCTTGAGTTACAGTAATGCTTGCTGTAGATTCTGATGTGCTCCACGAGAAAATACTTGCACCTGAAGCGGTAAGCGTTGTTGATTGTCCACTGCAAATTAAATTCGTTCCGGAAATCGAAGCGTTGATGGCTGCAGGATCGGTTAGAACTACTATTGAAGTATCTGAACACGCATTTCCGTCTGTTGCAATAACCGTATAAGTGCCACTTCCAATGCCACTGAATGGTGAGCTGCTTGAAGTGCCATTCCAGGTATAGGTATAAGTTCCCGATCCTCCTGTTGTGTTTGCGGCAATGGATCCATCGGTAGTTCCGAAACAACTAGGATTCGTTCCGGTGGCAGTTAGACTGATTCCGGTTGATGATGCTATGGTATAAGGCAATGAACTTACGGTACATCCATTTCCATCCGTAATGGTTAAGGTGTAAGATCCTGAAGCCAGATTTGAAATATCTGCAGATGGATTGGTAGTTCCGTTATAGTCGAATGTAAGTGGGGCAGTACCGCCGCTGATTTGAATTCCTGTAATGCTTCCATTATTAAATCCACAAGTGGTGTTTGTAATGATAGCAGAAGCATCATCGAGAATCGGACCGGCGAATGCGGCAACAACAATCGGACCTTCAGTATCGCTACATCCTGCAGCATCTGTAACCACTAAGGTGTAATTGCCTCCGGGAAGATTGGTCAGATTTAAGGATCCACTCGGATTTCCATTCCATGTAATGGTAATCGGATTTGTTCCGCCACTCATGGTTATACCGGATATCGCGCCGTTGTTAAGTGAACATGTTTCGTCCGTAACGTTGAGGTTGGTAATATCCAATACAGGCGCACTGGAAGCATTAATGGTAAACGGACCAACCGATGAGGTACAACCTGTTCCATCCGTTACAGCTAAAGTATAGTTGCCTCCAACAACGTTGGATAAATTGGCATTTGCGGAACTATTTCCGTTCCAGGTATAGGTTAGAGTACCGCTTCCTGTTGCAGTAATTCCTGTTATCGATCCATTCGTATTTCCGCAAGTAGTATGTGTTATTACCATTGCAGCTGTATTAATGGTTGGACCGCCTGAAGATCCGACGGTAAATGGTCCTGCTGTTGTAGAACAAGATCCACTGGTGGCAACGAGTGTATAATTTCCTGCAGTTAATCCGGTAATGTCTGCACTTGCGGAGCTTGTTCCATTCCACGTCATGCTTGTTGCTCCTGTAACCACAATGCCTGTAATGCTGCCATCGTTTCCGGTACACGATTCATTTCCTATCACCATGGATGCGGTATTGATCGTTGGAGAAGGATTTACCGTAACAATTACCGGAATGCGGAAAGAACCTCCGGGACATACTCCAACATAATACGTTGTGGTGGTGGTGAGTGTTGGCGTGGTAAAACTTGTTCCTGTTCCAACAGAGGTAGAGCCGAATTGTGAGCTATACCAAGTTACAGTTCCGGGTGCAGTTCCTGTAACAGTTGCAGCAAGTGTAGCCGTTGTTCCGCTGCAAATGGTTGTTCCGCTTGCTGTAATATCATAAGCTGTGATGGATGCATTATTGGTTCCTGCACCACCTCTAGTCGCTCCATTCGCAGGAAATTCTGTTAATCCGGAAGAGTTGGTAGTTCCGTTATTTCCTCCATTTGTTGTTCTTGTAATTGCTCCATTGGAAATGGCAATGTATCCACCGCCGCCGCCGCCGCCCGGACCGTATGCAGGATTGTATGTTGGAGAAGCCAATGCGCCTGCTGCAAAATTTGAATTTCCACCTGTACCACCATTTGCTGTAGCGGCAATAGTGCTAATAGCACCGGATGATTGAAGTATAATGCATCCACCACCGCCTGCACCACCTGCGCCATCAATACCTGCATAACCGGTAATGGATGGTCCGGCGTTGTTGCAGTTGGCGCCATTTTCACCATTGGCAGTAATGGAACCTGCACCACTTATTGTTCCGTAGGAAAGCAAATAAACAATTCCTCCGCCATCACCTCCGGCACCGGCATCTCCATCATTTTGATCACCGCTTCCTCCTCCTCCGCCCATGAAAATTTTCCCGGTGGAATAATCAAGCGGACGACCACCTAATCCACCGCGAACCCTTCTATTGTCTCCGCCCCAAGTGGCCAATCCGGGAGCACCTGCTGCTGTTGTTGCGTTTAAGTTGTTGTTGGAAAAAGTATAACCGCCGCGACCACCACCGGATGATGTAGAGGTACTCATTCCAACCGCTTCTTGTTCCCATGCATTGATAAATCCTGCAGTGGAAACATCAGGATTTCCATTTCCATTCCAGGAAGCAACCGTGCCTCCATTTGCACCACCCCCACCACCGGCGTTATGTGATGTAGAACCACCACCACCATTGGCTGGAGCGCCCATGCAATAGCGTCCACCTACTAAATCATAATCCGTCCAATTCCCTGCAATTCCTTCTCCTTTTTCTGCACCTTCACCATTGTCGGGAGCGCCAAAAAATCCTGCACCGAAATAAGAATTGTTATCGGTATTTGTTCCACCGCGGAAGCCAATAGCATTCGCATGAATGGAAGCTCCGGCGTTGATGATTGCACTGGTTTGTGTTTCAATGGCAACAACACCTCCGGTGGTACCATTCCAAGCCTGACCGGTTATTGTTCCGGGAGAATTTACAGTAAGTGTGGTGTATCGTGGAATGCGCACCACTTGCACTTTTCCTGCAGCGGTATAGTCATTTTTTAATCCACAAGTGAAGGTAATCGTGGTGGAATTTGGAACAGTTGCAACTTCTAAAATTTCATTGTTTCCGCAGTTGTTGTAGGAAGTAACTGCACCATAAGCAGAAGAATTTGGAGTAGCGGCGATACCCAAAAGGGCAGCATCCATGGTTGCACCTTGCATTTGAATGATCATTACCAAATCTCCGGGGGCAAGGGCTGCGGAAAATCTTGAATTGGCGTTTAATCCGCTTGCTGCAACGGTAATACTGGTTGAATTTGCAGTAGCATTTGCAGTTAAGGTAGTGTATTCGTTGACGATGGTATTGGCAACACTAACCGTTCTTGCACCATCTTTACCGCGCTGGGCAAAAAGATGCACGTCGGAAAAAAGCGTGAAAAGCAACAGGAAAAAAATCCTCATAGATCCGTTTTTTGGAGAGGCCCCAATTTAAGGTTTTCAGCAGAATAATCCCGTGAAATGTGATGAAAAGGCGTAAAGTTCATGCGTAAATATTTCATTAGATTTGGTGAGAAATAAACACAATGAAGGGTATCGTCGTTTTTCTTTTCGGAATTGGAATTCCATTTCTCACTCAGGCTCAACAGACTAAACAAAAACCGGATTATTCGGAAGTTAACCAATTGGCAGTCCGGACCGATGCATCCGACAATTACCATGGCACTGTAATTTACGATCCTTACCGATGGATGGAATGCGATACTTGTGCCAATACGGGGAAATGGGTCGAAGCACAACGACGCTTGTCAGAATCATGGTTCAAACAAATTCCTTTTCGGCAAGATATTGTAAAACGACTGACTCAAATTTGGAGCTTTGCCAGTGTTTCTGCTCCGGCGCAAAAAGGTAAAATGGAGTTTTTTTACCGCAACAACGGAAAACAAAATCATGCCCAGTTTGTCATGCGCAAAAGCGGCGATACTGCGGTTACCGTGCTGCTTGATCCAAATCAGTTTTCGAAGGATGGAACAACATCCCTTAACGGAACTTCCATTTCAAAAGATGGGAAATATTTAGCTTATTCTATTTCACACTTGGGTTCCGATTGGAATGAAATTTTGGTGAAAGAAATCGCAACCGGAAAATTGTTGAACGATCATCTTCACTGGGTGAAGTTTTCCGGAATAGCCTGGAAAGGGAATGGCTTTTTTTACAGTGCTTATGATGCACCAAAAAACGGGAATGAATACAGTGCAAAAAATGAATTTCACAAAGTGTATTACCATGTTTTGGGCACAGCACAATCAGCCGATCAATTGATTTACGATGACGCAAAAAGTCCGTTAAGGAATTTTTCTTTGGCCACTTCAGATGATCAAAAATACGCCGTGCTTTCTGCATCCGAAGGAACAAGCGGGAATAGCGTAAGCATTGCTGATCTATCGAAATGGAAGCCCGGAATGAAATTGAATTTTACTTCCTTGGTAAATGAATTCAAGAGCGATTATGAATTCGCAGGGTCCGTTCCCAAAGGATTGTTGTTTTTAACCAGCGACAGTGCTTCTAACCAACGATTGATTCTGGTTGATCCCAAAAATCCTGATCGGAAATTCTGGAAAAACATCCTTCCCGAAAAAGAATTTGTTTTGGAATCCATAACACTGGCAGGAAATTCCATTATCGCTAAATACCTCGAAAATGTGAGTTCTAAAGTTTACCAATTCGATTTGAACGGTAAGCTCATTCGAGAAATAAAACTTCCGGTATTGGGCACCGTGAGTGGGATTTCGGGCGATATGAAAAGTCAGGTGCTCTATTATGCCATGGTGAGT
>JBIKKU010000377.1:0-3145 GCA_044360245.1 Flavobacteriales bacterium
GGTTCGCTTTTTCTTTTTCTGGACACCGAAATCAACGATGGTTCAATTAAAGGCGAACAATTAAAGTTTTTGGATGACCAGTTGTCGCATTTAAAATCCATTTACCGGATTTTTGTATTCACGCACCGTTTGGTTTGGGCTGAGGACCATCCGCAAATGAAGCATTTGTTCAAAGACAATACACGGTCTTCTTCACCCGGAAATTTTCGTTCCGAAATTTTGCCGCGTTTTGAAGATGCTTCAAAGCACATGGAGGTATATTTTTTTGGAGGTTCGCTTGGAGCTGCCGGTGCTTCTTTTTTCTACCACAAAGAGGAAAAAAAATCCTTAACCTATATCGCAACTGCTATTCGCGACACGCCCTTTGATGCCATGTTGTCGGTAGAAGTGGATTCAAGTGGAGTGCATTTTTCATCTTTTCCCTTGACGATGCCTCCTAATTATTATGACCTCGATTATTATTCCGGTACACAGGAAAAGTCCAATACCGGTTTCAATTGGCGCTTGGTTCCATTGTACATGAAACAAACCTTATCGCATCGTTTTTTCTGGTATGGTTTGTTTTTGGGAGCCTTGTTTCTTTTATCGTTTATGTTCGTGTTCAAAAAGTTGCGCAGGAAAAAATGAAAAAGAAAAAAATTGTTTTTCTCTATACCGAACTGGCCGAATATTTTTTGTCATGCGTTCGTGCCTTGATGCAAGAACCCGATATGGAAATACTTCTTTTCCGCTGGCCCGTCAATAAAGAAGCCCCGTTTGATTTTAAATTTCCGGAAGGTCTTCTTGTATTCGATAGAAAGACGCTCAGCGATGAGGAAATCATGAAAAAAGTAATCGCTTTCGAGCCCGACATGATTTACGTGAGTGGATGGATCGATCAAGGATATTTGAAAGTGGCTAAAAAATTCAAGAAGAAAATTCCTGTGGTATTGGGCTTGGATAATCAGTGGGATGGATCGCGTCGTCAGCGTTTGGCTTCGCTTATAAGTTTTTATTTGATAAAACCCTATTTTAATCGTGCATGGGTTCCCGGAGAAAAGCAAAAAACTTTCGCTAAAAAATTGGGGTTCGCAGAGGATAAAATTTCCTTGGGTTTTTATTCAGCCGATGTTCCGTTTTTTCAGCATTTTTACCATGCCTATGTCGGGGAGAAAAAAAAGAATTTCCCAAAACGCTTTTTGTATGTTGGACGGTATCTTCCTTTTAAGGGTGTGGTAGAAATGTGGGAAGCATTTGCTGAATTAAAAAAGGAACACCCGAACGCATGGGAGTTGTGGTGTCTTGGAACCGGGGATTTATGGGACAAACGTTTAGAGCATCCCGACATCAAACATTTTGGATTTGTTCAGCCGAATGAAATCAGTAAATACATTGCAGAAACCGGGGTATTTGTTTTGCCCAGTCATTTTGAACCTTGGGGGGTTGTGGTGCATGAATTTGCCGCTTGTGGTTTTCCATTGATTTGTTCTGAAAAAGTTGGATCGAGTTCTGCCTTTTTAAAAAATGGCCTTAACGGATTTTGTATTCCCGCGAATTCCAAGGAGGCATTAAAAGCGGCCTTTCAAAAAGTAATGCACCTGAATCAGGAAGAACTAATTTCCATGATGGAAGAGAGTTATGTCGTATCAAATACCATCAGTCCTGCTACTTGGGTGAAGGAAGTTCGTCGGATTGCCTTGGATTCCTAATAAAATTAAGATAAATTAATTCCTGATTTTTTAGGTTAAGTAATTGTAAAACAATTATTTAACTATTTTTGATGACGACAGGATTGTAGTCATTTATGGCTAAGTGTTTTTACCTAGTGTTTTTTATCGTTTTGTTTTTCAGTGTTTTACACTGTTTTGACTGATTTCCATCATACCATAACCAGTAGGGTTGCTGAGGCTCATCATTTTTGGGATTGCTTGCTTTACCCTACTTTTGCAGCGACTTAATAACCTTAAACTATTCACAACTAAACCAAGACCTATGAAAAAGTTTACTTTTTCTTTCCTAATGGCTGGATTTATGACCTTGTCTGCGTTGGCTCAAACCAACCCGACACCATACAATTTAGCGACGTCAGGAAATTATTCAATGACCTCATGGCCCGCAGCTAGTGGTGCAGGTACCTACCCAACAGCAATGGTGTTTCACCGTCTTTCTCAAGCGAATCCAAACCTTACAAGTACCGAAGTAGCTAACATTACCGGCGCATATAATCTGGCTACCAAAACCCGTATGAACGGTTTGGATGCCAATGGTTTTAGCTTCACCAATTCGAATACAACTCCCGACAATGCAGGTTACCAAACTAACCGTGCATGGACAGATGTAATTTCAGGTGGTGGAGAATACAATAGTGCTACCTCAGGAGTTGGTTCAACCAACTTTGGTCCCGTTGTTCTTCCCGGTTCATGCGATAACCAAAGTGTTGTTCAAATCCGTTGGGTATATTATTTCAAATCCGGAGCATCTACGAATGCTTCTACCTTATTTGTTGATGATATTTCTGTTACAAGTATTCCTTTGGTTACTTTTAGTCCTTTGGCAAGTGTTTGTACTTCAACTGCACCTTTTGTTTTGTCAGACGGACAGCCTTTAGGTGGTACATATTCAGGTCCAGGTGTAACAGGAAACATCTTTGATCCTGCTGCAGCAGGAGTTGGAACTCATACTTTGACCTATACCTACACTGATGGTAACGGAATTTCCAATTTCGCTACTTCAAATATCACTGTAAGCTCTTCTTCTTGCGTAGCTTCAACTGCTTTAACAACATCATCTTGCGGAGCAACGAATTTATTGATGTCTGACTATATCTATTGCGATCCTGTTTACCAAGCTCAAGATTATGAATTCGAATTTGTAAATACCGGTTTAGGATATACCCAAACACGTGTTCGTGGTCAGGCAATTACCAATATTGGTCTCTCTGCAGTTCCGGGGTTGCAATACGGTCAAACCTACGATGTTCGTGTTCGTGCTAAAGTTGGTGGTGTTTGGGGTGATTTTTCAGGTGTTTGCCAAATTACTTTGCAAGCATTACCAACCACTCAGTTAGTTGTATCCCAATGTGGTGCATCGGGAATTGCAACAAATGGAACACTTTCTTGTAATTCTGTCGCAGGTGCGGATGATTTTGAATTCACTTTATCTAATG
>JBIKKU010000220.1:0-5623 GCA_044360245.1 Flavobacteriales bacterium
GTTCTTCACCCAATAAACCGAGAAGTTCAAAACGTTTTTTTCCCTGGATGATGATGGTGGTTGATCCGTCGGGCATTTTTAACATGCGCATCACCTGAGCAACCGTACCGATGTGGTAAAGGTCTTCATATCCCGGAGCTTCAATATCCTGACGTTTTTGTGCGACTACCCCAATGACCTGTTTGCTTTTGTAAGCATCATTGATGAGTTTGATGGATTTGTCGCGACCTACCGTAATCGGAATGACGACACCCGGAAAAAGAACATTATTGCGAATGGGTAAAATGGGCAAATCTTCGGGCGTTTCCTCGCGATTCATGTTTTCTTCATCCTCGGGAGTAATCAATGGAATCAATTCTCCATCGCCGTCCATAATTCCGCCAAAATCCGTTAAATCCCCAAAAAGTGTATCGTTCATGTGTTTGTTGTAATGAAAATGATTTAGCTACCTTACTCAACGTATGTGCCAAGAGGTAATTGTGTGGCATTTTGACCGATTCAGGATCGGTAGCCTGCCGTGAGTTTGAAAATATGACGCATGATTTCTTTATCGGTGTCAGTAAAAGGCAGTCCCCTTCTTGACATTACCCTTTCACTCACCTCAAAAGATTTCTCCAAATCGAAGGTTTCAAATCCTTCTGCTCCGCCCCAACTGAAGGATGCAATGTGTTTGGAAGGGAATCCACCTCCAAAAATATTTGCATTTACCCCAACCACAGTCCCTGTATTGAGCATGGTATTGATGCCACATTTGGAATGATCGCCCATAAGCAAGCCACAAAACTGCAATCCGGTATTGATGTAATCGCCCTTTTCCGGACTGAACACTTTCACCATTCCGTAGTTGTTCTTCAAATTGGAATTGTTCGTATCTGCGCCAAGATTGCACCATTCCCCAATCACCGAATTTCCGAGAAATCCATCGTGTGCTTTATTGCTATACCCGGTAATGACCGAATTGTTTACCTCTCCTCCAACCTTGCAATGCGGACCAATTGTGGTAGGACCGTAAATCTTCGTACCCAACTTCAATTGTGATCCTTCACCCAATGAAAGTCCACCGCGGACAATACTTCCTTCCATGATTTCTGCACCTGCAGCGAGATAAATCGGACCATCGGTGGTGTTTAAAATACTTGCTTCTACCTTAGCACCTTCCTCCAAAAATATTTTTCCATTTCCAAGTACAGTGTTGGTAGATGATATTTCCTGAGATTTTCTCCCTGAAGTAATCAATTCAAAATCGTCGGCAATGGCTTTTTTATTGTTGGAGAAAATGTCCCATGGGTATGCAATAAATACCACTTCACCAGTGTATTCAATGTCTTCTTTTGCCTGACTATCCAGCACATTTTTTTCTGCACAACGCGCAATTTCTTTTCCGTTTTTTACCAAGCGCTGGCCGAATTGCAGTTGACTCACCGCATGAAAAAGCGCATCATCACACAACACTGCGCTATTGATCAAAACCGCAGCATCCTGAGATAATTCAGTTGTGTATTTAATACCGAGATAAGTTGTATTTAAAACCTGTACAGTTGACTTGCAACGTTTTTCCCATTTCTCCCGCAGGGTAAGAATACCCAATCGAACATCGGCAACAGAACGGGTATACGTTATTGGCAGTAAAGAGCCCCATTCGGAGCCATCGCGAAGGATGTATTGCATAAGCAGAATTAAGGCTTAAAAATACAATTAAGAATGCATGCGGAAGAAGAAAAAAATAGAAAAAAACACCGAATTGTAAGTCCGCAAAGTTTTTGAATACTATGACTTTCGCTTGATTTGAATCCTATTGTCCGCATTCATTTCCAAGCGATCATTGTCCAACAACCAACGCACGATCGTCTTCACTTTATCATCGGAATGATGTTGCAAGGCCGACCTCAATTCTTTTGCAGGCATTGGTCCGGAATCGAGTATTTTCAATATTTCCGCAGTAATCGATTCCATTTCGATGTTGTTCACCGAGAGACGGTTTTCACGCAAACAATGGTCGCACATTCCGCAACGGTAGGTTTCGGTTTCTCCGAAATAATCGAGCAACAATTGCGACCTGCAACGGGTGGTGTTGGTGATGTAACGTTTCATGGCCTCCATGCGTTCCATGGCCATTCTTTTGCGGTCGAGGTAAGCTTCGGGTGGAAGGAAAAAATCACGCTCCTGAACACGTGCAGCGGTAAATGTGATGCGGGGATTGGACGATCGCGGGATGTAGGCTATAACTTTTAACTCATCGAGTTTTTTTAGATAGCGCAAAATAACATCGGGTTCTTTTTGTGTACGTTCAGCAATTTCGCGTTCATCAATACGTACAAATGCATCGAACATTCCGGAATAAGATCTGAGCAATAATTTCACAAAAGGATCTAAAGCGCGGTTGCTGACTTGAAACGTATACAAATCGGCTTGATTCATCAGCATTTTGATGCGCGAAGGCTGGTAAAAAGATTCCGACATTTGCAGATATCCCGCATTCTCCATGATTTTTATGGCGCTGAAGGTGATGGAAGGAATCAGGTTAAACCGCTGACAAAATTCGGTGATGTTAAATTCAAATTGTGTATCCAATCCGGCTCCCACGGCCAATTGAAAGTAATTGCACAATGCCACATAAGTCCTGCGAATCACATCAGGTTCCGGAAAAGATTGTTTCACTGCTTCTTCGAGTGCAAACAAATCGGCATCGTTGTAAAGCAAAATGGCATAGGCTTTTTTCTCGTCTCTTCCTCCCCTTCCCGCTTCCTGAAAATAAGCCTCCGGAGAATCGGGAATATCCAAATGCACTACGAATCTTACATCGGGTTTATCTATTCCCATCCCAAAAGCATTCGTTGCACAAATCACACGAACTTTATTGCCTATCCATGCTTTTTGTTTTTGTTCGCGTTGTTCGGGCTCCAAACCGGCATGATAGAAATCGGCGGTAATGCCATTTTTATGCAAGAAAGCTGCAATTTCCTGCGTGCGTTTTCGGTTGCGGACATAAACCACACCGCTTCCGGAAATACGTTGCAAAATCCGCAGTAATCGCGAGCCTTTGTCCTCTTCATGTCGCACGTGATACGCAAGATTGGGTCGCGCAAAACTTTTACTGAATACTTTTTGGTTGTGGAATTGCAGTTTTTCCTGAATATCCTCAACCACTTCGGAAGTTGCAGTAGCTGTAAGTGCAAGCACAGGAACATCCAGCAGCAATTCGCGGATTTCCGCTATTTTCAGGTAAGGCGGACGAAAATCGTAGCCCCATTGCGAAATACAATGTGCTTCATCAATGGCAAGTAAATTCACTTGCATTTTTTTCAATCGCTCTCGAAACAAGGGTGTCTGCAAGCGTTCAGGAGAAACATATAAAAACTTGATGTTTCCGTAAACGCAATTATCCAGCGCAATATCTATTTCACGGTAATCCATTCCCGATACCACTGCAATTGCAGGAATTCCTTTTGCATTGAGGTTTTGCACCTGATCTTTCATCAAGGCAATGAGCGGAGAAACCACAATGCAAATGCCTTTTCGCGCCATGGCAGGAACCTGAAAACAAACCGATTTACCTCCGCCTGTAGGCAAAAGCGCAAGCGTGTCGTGACCACCAAGCACAGATAAAATAATATCTTCCTGCAGCGGACGAAATTCTTTATGTCCCCAATACCGTTGAAGTATCGCTTTGATGTCGGTTTGCATGCGGATACCAAAATAACTAAAATTCTCCCAAAAGCCCGCAAATAAAGGCCAAACCGTAATAATACTCAAGTATAATTTCTTTTCTCTCAGGCATTAAAACCGTTTATTCAATCCAAAGGGTTTCGCGGAACATATTTCCGTATATTAGAAGCATCAAAATACCTTTTATGATTGCAGAAAACCCCACCACTTCTAAGATTGAGGTGAACAAAGTGCAGAAGTCCAGAATCAGTGAAGTGGATTTCGATAACATCATTTTTGGTCGTCAGTTTTCCGATCACATGTTTGTGATGGATTACAAAGACGGAAAATGGCACAATCCAACCATCATGCCTTATGGTCCGGTACCCATGAGTCCTGCAACACATGCACTCCACTACGGTCAGGCCATTTTCGAAGGCATGAAGGCTTACAAAAACGACAAAGGCGAAGTGTTTTTGTTTCGTCCAGAAGAAAATTTCAAGCGGCTCAACAATTCCGCCGAGCGCATGTGCATGCCATCGGTTCCGAAAGAATTGTTTTTTGATGCTTTGAATCAGTTGATTGCCATGGACCACGAGTGGATTCCGAAAAAACCGGGATCTTCCTTGTATGTTCGTCCTTTCATGTTTGCAACCGATGAATTCATTGGTGTAAAACCATCCGAGACTTATCGCTTCATGATATTTACTTGTCCGGTAAATTCCTATTACCTCGAACCGGTGCGTGTAAAAATTGAAACCGTTTACTCACGTGCCTGCGAAGGTGGTGTTGGAAGAGCAAAAGCAGCAGGAAATTACGGAGGAGCATTGTATCCGGCACGATTGGGACAACAAGAAGGTTACCATCAATTGGTATGGACCGATGCTAAAGAACACAAATACATTGAAGAATCAGGCACCATGAACATCATGTTTGTGATTGGTGACAAACTCATCACTCCTCCCACCAGCGGAACCATTCTCCCCGGTATTACACGCAGTTCGGTACTTACCATTGCGCGCGATTGGGGAATGAATGTGGAAGAAACTTCTGTGCACGTAGATGAAGTGATCAACGCCTTGAAAAAAGGAACACTCAAAGAAGCATTTGGAACCGGCACTGCTGCAACGATTGCACAAATTAAAGTGATTGGTTACCGCAATAAAAAATACGAATTGCCCGATATCGAAACCCGCGAATTCTCCAACAAAGTGAGCAATTACCTTGAAGATTTGCGCCGAGGTTTGGTGGAAGACAAATACAACTGGATTTACAAAGTAGTCTGATATAAATCCCCGCCGAAAGCGGGGATTTTTATTTGATGATCATCAAGCGAATTTGTTGCCAATGCCCTTCATTGTTTTCAATGCGCAACAAATAAACCCCCTCACAAAAATCACTGAAATCAAGACTTGGCTGCATTCCTTGCAAGACTAAAGACTGCATTCGTTTTCCTTGTAGGTTGTATACTTCAAGGTTTGAAAATGCCATAGTTTCCGGAAGTGAAAGCTGAACCTCACCGGAACTTGGATTTGGAAAAACATGCAGAAACTCCGCATCCATTTCCGGTGTGCTTCCTTCGATATAAAAAACAGTATCCGAAATAGAACTGCATCCGTAAACGTCAGTAGTTACAAGGTAAATGCTAAAATTACCCATTGGGGAATAAACCAAGGAATCTTCGGTACCCGACAATTGAAATCCACTTCCTGCATCAATATACCAGGCATAGGTATTGGCGGTATTCGTGGAATTAAAAACAAAGGCAGGCAATGGAATGCTGCCGGATGTGAAAGCTGCATCGGGACTTTGCGGGTATTCAATCACCTGAACATATGCTGTATCGCTTTTGCATCCACGCAAATCAGCAACTTGCAAGGAAAGCGATGCTGAATCATACAACACAAGCGATGAAGTGGTATCTCCTGTATTCCAGGTGTAGTCTGAATATCCGCTTGCACTTAAGATTGTACTATCT
>JBIKKU010000314.1:0-3871 GCA_044360245.1 Flavobacteriales bacterium
CGCTTTCTGCTTTTCGGGATTGGATGTAGGAAAAGGGTTCGGCTGCTTGAATCATGTGGTGAAAATACGCATTCCAAAAAGGTTATACCTTCTTTTTTGATAAATGGCAGAGGCTCAGTCGGGTCGGTAAATTAAGGGTTTTGAGCAAAGCTTTGGCTTAATAGTGTTTAGCGATTTTTGTAATTTTTGGAAAAAAATTGTTTCCTAATAAAGAAACTAATAATTTTGCTTAACGTACAATATGAGTAGTGCCAAATTTAATGTTCAATTTCTTGAAGAAGCATCTACTTTTCTCGATGCTTTGGATGAAAAGGTTCGTGATAAAATTATTTACAATATCACGAAATCAAGATATTCCAATGATAAGGAACTTTTAAAAAAATTGAATGAACATATTTGGGAATTCCGAACATTGTTTAATAAAACCCATTACAGAATGTTTGCGTTTTGGGATAAGGAAAGAGATTCAGACACCTTGGTTATTGCCACGCATGGAATCATAAAAAAAACAGATAAAACGCCAATTGGTGATTTGGAGAAAGCTGACCGATTAAGGAAAAAATATTTCGAATCAAAGAAAAAAAAGTCATGAAAAAACAAAGGATGAAAACATACACTCTGGAAGAAATTACCGATAAACATATTGGAAAGCGTGGAACTCCAAAAAGAGAAGCTTTTGAGAATGAATTACGTCTCGACCTTCTTGGGAATGCCATTAAAAAGGCAAGGTTAGATCGAAATCTTACGCAGGAAGAGTTAGGGAAACTTGTAGGTGTTCAAAAGGCACAGATTTCTAAACTTGAAAATAGTTTGAACGACGCCAGAATTGAAACCATTTTGAAAGTCTTCAAAGCCTTAAATGCCAAAGTAAATTTCTCAGTTGAGTTGCTCAATCAGAACCTGAAATTAGTCTGATGTGCTAATAAAAAATGGAGTTCCTTTTATATTTCCTTTGCAATTATTTTTCAATATGAAATTGAAAAGTTGCTTTTCGTTCACCTTGATTGATTTTATTGGTTGATAAAAACAAAGCCAAACCCCTGATTTTATTGCTATCACCAACAGTTTTGTTCAAAACTTCCAAGGTTTACAAAGCGGCTAAAGTTTAACTTTGCAGTCTCAAATAACGCGTATACATGAGCAAAACTGTCACCGGCCCGGAAGCTACATTGGAGCAAGCCACCCAACTTGGATTACTTCCTGAGGAGTTCGAAAAAATCAAACAAATTTTAGGCAGAACACCCAATTTCACTGAGATTTCGGTGTATTCCGTCATGTGGTCGGAACACTGTTCTTACAAGAATTCCATCGTTTGGTTGAAAACATTGCCGAAGGATGGTCCGCACATGTTGGCCAAAGCCGGAGAGGAAAATGCAGGTTTGGTGGATATTGGAAATGGTTTGGCTTGTGCGTTTAAAATCGAGTCACACAATCACCCTTCTGCCATTGAGCCCTACCAAGGCGCTGCAACAGGTGTGGGCGGAATCAATCGCGATATTTTCACCATGGGAGCTCGTCCCGTTGCCCAGTTGAATTCGCTTCGTTTTGGTAACATCGAGGAAGCGCGTACCAAATGGTTGGTGAAAGGTGTTTCCAAAGGCATCGGCGATTACGGAAATGCATTCGGAATTCCCATTGTTGGTGGTGAGGTATTCTTCGACGATAGTTTCAATACCAATCCATTGGTAAATGCTTTTTCGGCGGGTATCATGAAAGTGGGTGAAATGATTTCGGCAACTGCTGCAGGTCCGGGAAATCCGGTGTTTATCGTAGGCTCTTCAACAGGGAAAGATGGAATCCACGGTGCGGCATTTGCTTCGAAAGACATTACCGAAGAATCGGCAAAAGATTTACCATCCGTGCAAGTTGGCGATCCGTTTATGGAGAAACTCTTGCTGGAGGCGACAATGGAATTGAAATACACCAATTGCATTGTGGGTATGCAGGACATGGGCGCAGCTGGTATTGCGTGTTCTACTTCCGAAATGTCGGCCAAAGGAAATGTGGGAATGAAAATCTGGCTCGACAAAGTACCTGCGCGTCAGGAAGGCATGAAGCCATTTGAATTTCTCCTTTCCGAATCGCAAGAACGTATGTTGATTGTGGTTGAGAAAGGAAAAGAAGCCGAAGTACAACGCATTTTTGATAAATGGGATTTGAACTGCGCCGAGATTGGTGTGGTAACAGATACAGGTATGCTGGAGTATTACATGGGTGAAGATTTAGTGGGACATATCCCTGCGGAATCTCTTGTGCTAGGCGGCGGAGCTCCGGTTTACAAACGCGAATTTTCTGAACCTGCATATTATGCCGAAAACAAAAAATTCTCCATCGATGCAGTGAAAGAACCCTCTTTGGAAGAGACAAAAAAATACGCAGCACAATTGCTCTCGCAACCCAATATCGCCAGTAAGCGCTGGATTTACAAGCAATACGATTCCATGGTGGGAACCATCAATATGGGAACCAATGCACCTGCTGATGCAGGAATTGTAAACCTGAAAGACACCAATTCAGCATTGGCCATGTCGGTCGATTGCAACTCACGTTACGTTTGGGCCGATCCTGAAGAAGGTTGTGCCATTGCCGTTTCTGAAGCAGCACGCAACATCGTATGTTCAGGTGGAGTGCCATCTGCCATTACCAATTGTTTGAATTTCGGAAACCCATACAACCCTGAAGTTTATTGGCAATTTGTTGGTTCCATCAAAGGAATGAGCAAAGCGTGTTTGAAATTCCAGACTCCGGTTACAGGAGGAAACGTGAGTTTCTATAACCAATCCTCATCGGTTGGAAAAGCAGGCGGAAATGTGAGCAATGCAGTATTTCCTACACCTACAATCGGAATGATTGGTGTGGTGAAAGACAAAGGATCCCTCATGTCGCTCGACTTCAAACAAAAAGGTGATTTGATTTTCCTCATCGGTGAATCGAAAAACGATATCGCTTCATCCGAATACCTCTACAACCTGCGTGGAATTAAGAATTCTCCCGCGCCTTATTTCGATCTTGAAAAAGAATTCGAATTGCAAGAATCCGTGAAAGGTCTTATCGCCAATAAACTTGTCAATGCCGCGCACGATTGTTCAGATGGCGGATTGTGGGTGACTCTTGCTGAGATGAGCATGCCGCGTGGACTAGGTTTCGACATTGAATCCGATAGTGAAATTCGTTTGGATGCATTCCTTTTTGGAGAAGCGCAAAGTCGTGTGGTTGTTACCGTAACCGAAGACCAAGAAGCAGAATTCATCGAATTCATGACCATGCAAAACACGCCGTTTACCTTGCTCGGACATGTTACCAAAGGAAAAATGGTGATTGACGGTGAGCATTATGGATTCTCACACGAAATGAAACCAAGCTACGATAATTCACTTGGTGAAAAAATCATGGCGAATTAAGACGCAAGCAAATACGAAAAGAAAATGGCAGCACAACGACTGCCATTTTCTTTTTTAATGAAATTTGCCCTACACTTTGATATAATTTTTGGGATTAGGATAATGACCTTTTATAACCTCACCCCAATCACGCAAACATCATCCACTTGTTCCAAATCGCCTTTCCAGTTCAAGAAATGCGATTTCAGGTTTTCTTTGATGAGTACAACCGGTTGTTGAGCAAGGCTTTCTACCTGATTTCTGAAATTTGCACTTTTTAATTTTTTGGCTTTTTCGCCACCGAATTGATCCGCATACCCATCCGAAAACAAAAGAAGCAAATCACCTTTATGCAGCTGTAAATCTTGAGTGGTAAAGGGTTTTGGAGTGTTGGTAAGACCAATGGCTTGTTTGTCTGGACTTATTTCCAGAAGTTCTTTCCCGAAAATCCACAAAGGATTATTAGCGCCGGACCATTGCAACTGACGTGT
>JBIKKU010000223.1:0-5586 GCA_044360245.1 Flavobacteriales bacterium
AGCATCTATAAACCAATCCCTAATATTTTGTGCCGCAGGAAATGTTTACCGAATGCATCAAAATGATAAGCTTGAAGTATTGGTGAAAAGTGGATTCGTGGCGGATTTGTTTTCGGAGGGATTTAATTTTCCGAATGACCGGTTTGTCATTACGCATGCGGTGGAAGATGCACAGCATGAATTATGGTGTTATGGTTTTTTTCGAAATGCTTCGGGTGAAAACGAACAGGAACGATTGGGTTTTTTTCATTGGAACAAAACATTGAAAAAATTGGAATGGAAAAATGATGGATTGTTTTTTACGTTTGCTTCCCCTGCAGTTTTATTGGATCATGGGAAATTGTTTTTGGAGAACAAACTCATTGACCTTTTCTCTCACGATACGATTGCACTGCCCTCGGGCGAATATGCCTGGGATTTGGCCTCAGCCGAAAAATTGACTTTTGCGCCTGATGGCAAAATTGCTGTTTTATTGTCGCCACAATTGATTGCCGTGTATGATCCTTCGCGTAACATCTGGCAACGGATTCCAAATTTTGTTCTAAAATTAAAAGGCATTGCCTTCGATTCCCAAGGTCGATTGTTTGCATGGACCGATTACTCCTACAGTGCATACGAAACCAAGGCTTGGCAACAAGAGCAGAAACCTTCTTTGTTTTGTTTGGAAATGCAGCAATCCGGATTGGTTTGGACAGAGTTGAATCTTCCTGAAACCATACGCATTTTGTCATTTACCTCCTTTGTGAATGGATCCATTTGGGTAGGAACCGATGGCGCAGGAGTGATTGAATTCCGTTAATTCGTATTGAATTTCCTTTGCCTAATTTCATTTGGTTTCGTTTTATTGGCCTTGCTTTTCCGTATTTTTGATCATGGCAAAGAAATATGTATTGCTGCTTTTCCTATGGATTCCTGCATTATTGAATGCACAGGTGAGTATAATTTCTTCCGATTTCAATTCCATTGGATCTGTTTCTGCTGATGCTGTGAAGGGCTGTTATAGTACCTCCGATGGAGGATTTATTTCATTGGTAAACCTAGGTGGACAAGCGCGTTTATTGAAAATGAATGCACAATTAGATACAGTACAATCGATGGCGATTCACCTCGATGGATTTGAGCCCATGGATTTTCGAATGGATCCCAATGGTTTTTTGCACGCACTCGGAAGAATGGGGGATTCAACTGTTGTTTTTGTAAGCACGGAATATTTCGATTCTATTTCAACCTTCTATTTTCCCGGATTGCAATTGATTACTTCCTTTTTGCCCCTTGTTGATTCCACCTACATCATGAGCGGTTACATTGAAGCGCCTGATTTTCCCGTGCATTGTTGTTCCCCATTGATGCAGCATCGACATCAGAATGGAACCTTATTGCATGATTTTGGATTTACGTTTTCACACGGTCGTTCGGGTAGGGTTGAGGAATGGTCCAATAACCGGTTTGTTGCAATGGGATATGCGCTGAATACAGCACCAAATGATATCGTGGATGCCTATGATTTGTCTGATTATTCTTCCGTGTTCCAGGAAAACTTTGGGATTGGAATCATTTATGATATGAGTGTTGGTCCCGATGATGAATTGATGTTTTGTGGGACGGTAATCAATGGTTGCAGAGTTGAGGATTTTGATGCACTTTCCAATAGCGATTCACTCACGGAATATGATGCATTAAGTACCATTGGGACGCCGGTAATTCATCATCTGGGAGATCGTGGATTTTTACTCGCGTATGGAAAAGGAAATGGCAACGGACAAGATTCGCTGGTCATCCATTTTTTAGATAATGCACATGCCTCGCTTTTGCATTTCGGTTTTTCAATGGGTGAACAATTTCAACCCATGGGATGGATTGCCGAGTCGGCCTCCACTTTTTTAGTTTATGGCGACTACGATCAGGACACTGGAGCAGCCATTCAAAAAGATATTTTCTATTTGCGTTTTACCATAGATGACCAACGCTTTCAACCGGAGATCTATTCAACTGAATTAATCGTTTATCCCAATACTTTTGAAAATGAATTGACCTTTGAAGGAGATTTTTTGGTGCCTGAATTAATCACGGAATTAACCATTACTGATATTTCCGGAAGACCGATGAATTATTCGTACGACTTGCAGAACGGGAAATTTGTGCTCAATTTTCAGGATTTAGCAGACGGAGTTTATGTTTACCGTATGCAGCACAATTACAAAAAGTATGAAGGAAAAGTGATTCACCTTAGCAAGTAATTTCATTTTTTTCGGAAACTTTTTTTTCATGCCCGCGTAGAGTTACAAAAAACTCCTGCCTATTGAAATAGTTTTCCTCTCAACCAAAATGTGATGCGTATGAAGAGGAAAATGGCTATTGTGGTAGCGTGTATGCTGCCTTTTATCGGGTTTACCCAACAGTATCATCGTACAAAAAAGAACACAGGTTTCAGAATAGAAGCCGGTGCTTTTGATATGGGTAAAAAAGATCGGTCCGGATTTAATTTGGAAAATGGACAGTATTACAGTCTTGGTATTTACCGAAAATTTGAACGCATCAATACCCAAGTGGGATTGAATTATGTACTCCATGATTTTGCTCCAAAGTCGGATTCTTTGGATCAGTTGAGCTCGTTTAATGACATTATGCATAGCGTGCAAGTCCCAATGTTGGTTGATTTGTTTTTGTTCGGTTTTGGTGTTGGACATAGTCGCTATTACGAGTGCACGTATTTTGATTTTTATACCATTCTTGGTCCCGACCTTGCCTACAATTTTTCCGGAATACAAGCACCGGGGCAATCTGAAGTCGCCTTAAACGGAAATCTTGGATTAGGTTTGAATATCACCAAATCAGGTGCATCCAGGCGCAATGCATCTTGGGAAGGAACAGCTTATGTGGTGTATAAACGTGGAATAACGCCAATGGCGAATATTTCCGGAGAAAAATATTTTAGCGATTATCTTGGATTCATGTTCACGCTCACCCATTTTAAAACCTACAAATGGAGCAATATGTAAACCGATTGCTTTCCTCAATTTGAGGTATATTTGGGTCATGATGAATCTGGAAGAATTTCGCCGATTAAGTATCAGTATCCGAGCAGATATCGTTCAGGAACGCGGAAAATTCATTGCATCCAGAACTGGAAGTACTTTTCAGGTCGATTTGTATCGTGTGGACGGTTTTTACGTGGAGATATGGAACAACACCATTCATGGTATGCTCATGAACATCGATGGGTTTGATGACGAAGCGTTTTTAAAACCTTATCTCGACGATTTGGATTTAAACGCCATGCTACAAAAGGATTGAAAAAAAAATGGAAGTACGAAGCACTTAAATTAATCCTCTTGATTTCAATTCAAGGTATTTGTTGATAGTGTCCACACTCAAATTTTCGGGTGTGGTAAGGATGGTCTGAATCGCATGTTTTCGTAGCTCTTCGGCGATGGCTTTTTTCTCATGAACCATTTTTTGTGCAATGGTTTTCAGGTAAATGCTTTTTACATCTTTTGTTTCCATTTCCGAAGTTTCTGCCAACTCGCTGTTTTCGAAAAAGACAACCACCAAAAGATGCTGACTGTTGATCCTTCGCAAAATAGGAAGAACCCTTTGTAAAGCGTAGGTGCTTTCAAAATTGGTAAACAATAACAATAAACTTCTTCCTTTGACAACCTGGCGCACACCGTAATAAAGCAATTCATAATTGGCTTCATTAAACTTTGTTTTCTGTTTGTAAAGTGCATCCTGTATTTTCCGCATTTGAACCGGTGTTCGCTCAGCGCCGATTCTTGTTCCTAATTTGTCGGAGAACGTAATTAGTCCTGCACGGTCGGATTTACGCAGCGCGATATTTAAAATCACCAAGGTTGAATTGATCGCATAATCCAATAAAGTCATTCCGCCAAAAGGCATGCGCATGGAACGACTCTTATCGATAATGCAATACACCTGTTGTGCTTTTTCATCTTCGTATTGGTTCACCATGATCTCGTTTTTTCGACTGGTTGCTTTCCAGTTGATAGAACGATAATCATCGCCTTGTACGTAGCTTTTAATTTGCTCAAATTCGGTAGAGTGACCGAGTCTTCTGACTTTTTTAATTCCTTCTGTTAGATTCAGTTTATTGAAAACTTTCAATTCATACTGACGCATTTGAATTACCGAAGGATATACTCCAATTTCGGCTTCTGCTTTAACGGTAATCCTTCTTTGAACCAAACCAATTAACGTTGAAGCGAAAATACGGATGTCGCCAAACACAAATTTGCCTCGTTCTTTCGGTGTGATTTTGTATTCAACCATGACCGATTCACCGGGTACAATGGAAGAATGCATTTTCAGATTTCGCAACTGCAATTGGTATGGAGCTTCGTCGTATACAGCAAGGTCGGTTGGTAACGACATCCTGCTGCTTACACGAATTTTAATGGTTTGCTCATCGCCGAGTGACAAAGTTGAATTCATTCTGCGACTGGCGTGAATGGTTGTTTTGGGGAAGAACAACAAAAGGGAATCTACTATTACCATTCCCATCATTACCGCAAATCCGGATAAAGCAAAAATGAAAACCACAGGAAAAGGGTATGCCATGACAAATACACAAATGAGTATTGTCAGCGCAATAAAAAACCTACCTGTCAGGTAAAATGCTTTCATGATTTCAGTTACCTCGGAACTTCAATTTTTTGAATAATTTCTTTGATCACATCTTCGGTGGTTACCCCTTCCATTTCGGCCTCCGGACTGAGAATGATGCGGTGGTTCAAGACGTGATATGCCAGGAATTGAACGTCATCCGGAATAATGAAATCTCTTCCACGCATGGCCGCAAGCGCTTTGGATGATTTCAGTAATGCAAGCGATGCACGAGGTGAAGCACCTAAATACAGACGTCCGTGTTCACGGGTGTTGGTGACGATTTCTGCAATGTATTTAATAAGCTGATCCTCGACTTTAACCTGTTTGATCAATTCCTGAAATTCCTTGAGATTGGTCGGATTAAAAATTGGAGCGATGTCTTTGAGATCAGGCGATTTTATTTCATCCTTATAGCGGGAAAGAATATCACGTTCTTCTGCAGGTTTGGGATACGTCAGTTTTACACGGAATAAAAAGCGGTCAAGTTGTGCCTCAGGAAGACGATAGGTTCCTTCTTGTTCAATTGGATTCTGCGTAGCAAGCACCAGGAATGGATATTCCATTTCATAGGTAATGCCATCATAAGTAATTTGCCTTTCTTCCATGACTTCAAAAAGTGCCGATTGTGTTTTTGCCGGAGCACGATTGATTTCATCAATCAGCACGATATTCGTAAATACAGGTCCTCGCTTAAAAGAGAACTCTCCCGATTTCTGATTGAAAACAGAGGTACCGATGATATCACTTGGCATCATATCGGGTGTAAACTGAATACGCGCAAAATGAACGGAAAGCGTTCTTGCAAGAGCTTTTGCAGTTAAGGTTTTTGCAATGCCCGGAACACCTTCCAGCAGAATATGTCCACCGGAGAGCACACCAATCATCATGAGGTCGATCATTTCATCCTGACCAATAACATACTTGCGCATTTCACGGCGAGCAGCTTCAATGTTGCTGGTTATT
>JBIKKU010000237.1:0-5129 GCA_044360245.1 Flavobacteriales bacterium
GAGGTTTTAATGGTTTTGGATAATCGTTGTGATTTAAGTGAATGGTAGAAGTGAGGTGCAAAACTTGGTTACTTTTTGCCTGTGGGATTCCTTGGACCTCACCCCGGCCCTCTCCGAAGGAGAGGGAGGTGGATGCTTGCAATTTGCTGCATGATTTTTTCTGATTGTGGTTTTAAAGACGAAAGACTTGAGACAGAAAGACGAAAGACTTGAGACAAAAGACTTCGTGCACGGATTCCCTCTTCTCCTAATTCCCTATTACCCTTTTTACCCTTTTTACCCTTATTAATTTCCTCAGTGTTCTGCGTGTCTGAGTGGTGAAAACCGTCACCGGCCCTGCATTCCGATACCGCGAATTCTCCTTTGTCGAATTCCGGTATAGCGCGCATGAAAGACTGAGCGAGAACGGAGAGCGAAAGCGAAGAATCGTGCACTTATTCCCTCTTCTCCTAATTCCCTATTACCCTTTTTCCCCTTTTTAATTTCCTCAGTGTACTGAGTGCCTTAGTGGTGAAGAATGGATCCCCTTAAACCTTTAGCTCGCCCATTCTTACGGTGCTTTGGTATTTGCCGCCGGGGTAGTAATCGTTGTAATCAAAATTGAGCCACACGTTGTGGTTTTTATCTACGTGGTAATAAATGGGTTTGCCTTTGTTTTCTTTAACGAACAAAACTTCGCGAATGAGGTAGTTGATGGTTTCCAAATCTTTTTGAGTGCCAACCAGGACTTCGGGGTAGACATGACCGGTAATCACGCCGCCGGCGTCAACTCTGGTGCGTACGAGTTTAACTTCACCGCCGACGGATTTGATACATGCAGCCATGAGAATGGAATAATCATCGCAATCGCCTTTGAATTTTCCGTCCATTTTTAACTGACCGATGGTTTCCGATGCTTTCGAAAAATAATCTCTTCCAGTGGGATCAAACACATAACGCCAACGTTTTCGCACTTCCTTAAAAACAGAAAAGAACTGAATCAAACGCATGTTGGAATTGGTTTGGTGTTCTTCGAAATGCATCACCGCAATGGATGCAGCGTAATTGCGTGTAATCGGATTGGTAAAGTCAATGGCCTCGCGGAATTCGGTGGCTTTGGGAAAAACTTTGTCTTCCGGATTATCGGGTTCGGTGAATTCGAATTTCACTGCCGATTCATTCATGCTGTACAAAAGCATTCGATAATCGAGCACGATTTGTTGAATCTTGTAGCGGTCCAAAACATGCAACACACCCAAGGTAAAAAGGGTAGTGGCCAGCATGAGGTAAAGCAGATGCCTGATTTTTCTCGAGATCAGGTAAATGCTGAGAAACACAAGCAGGAAAGTAACGATGTGGTCAATCCTGCGGTCGGTTCCGGGGATGTAGAACTCAGGAATGTGGTTGTAAATGGACATAAACACAGGAAGGGTAATCACCAATACAATCACAATCAGAAACAATACCTGCAGCGCGGCAAATTCCGGATGGCGTTTGAAAAAGGGTATTTTTACCTGTTGTTCCACTTCAACAAAAATAAGGATTGATGCTAGTTAAGAAAGGAGAATTATTATTCGTTTTACAGGGTGTTGTGAACAAGTTTGACTCCCATCCGTTGGTATAACGCAAATCGTATGTGTCGCGTTATTAATTTTGTTCTTAAACTAGTAAACGGTCGTTCAGAAGCCAGGAATTGTCTCCCGAAGCCTATTTCGTGTTGCGTCAAAAAGGAACAGAACGTCCGTTTTCGGGTGAATACAACATGCATTTCGAAGATGGAGTGTACACCTGTCGTGCATGCGGGGAGGCTTTGTTTACCTCCGATTCCAAATTCGACTCGCACTGCGGATGGCCAAGTTTTGATGCGGAAATTCCCGGAGGAAAAATTCTGAAAATCAGAGATACTTCGCACGGAATGATCCGTACGGAAATTGTGTGCGCGGCTTGTGGCGGACATTTAGGACATGTATTCGATGATGGTCCTACCGCAACCGGAATTCGTTATTGCGTCAATTCGCTTTCCATCGGATTTACGCCCGAGACTTAATAATTCCCCGTGCGCAACAAAACCAGCGTACAAGCTTCTTCCGTTTCGATGCCGTTTTGTTCCAGGAGTTTTTGCAATTCCGGATTTTCTGTTCCCGGATTGAACAGCACTCTTTTCGGTTTCAGTTGCAGCAGGTAATCGTAAAATTCAGGCTGATTGCGCGGTCCCACATACAAGGTCACCGTATCCAAATCTTCAAACAAAGGTTTTCCTTTTTCAATTTGGATGCCGTGCGCCATTCCTTCGCGATTGCCGATGGCGAGTACAGGATGTCCGTAGTGTTGGAGCAATCCCATCGCCATGTTCGAATACCGTTCAGGATTTTCGCTGGCGCCGATGACAAGTGTTTTTTTCATGCCTTGATGAAATTTAAAGGTTCAATCAATTCCAATTTTCCAAGACTCACTTTTCCTTTCTCCAATTGATATCCGCTGAAAGGATCGTTGTTGATCAGTAGAGGACCATCCAAATCCATCAGGTGCACATGGTAACGCATCAAAGCCGCATGGTACACACCGCAGGAAGATTCCGACATGCATCCTACCATCGTGAATTTTTCTTGTTCGAGGGCATAATGCAACATTTCAAAAGCTTCCCATGGACCACCGCATTTCAGCAATTTGATGTTCACTCCGGAAAAAGCGTGAAGTCTTTCTTTCAGCTCCTTCAAATTCCTTACCGATTCGTCGGCAATGACGGGTAATCCGGCATGTTGTGTCAATTCGGCATGTGCTTCAATTTCATGTGCCGAAAAAGGTTGTTCGATAAACAGAACTCCCAACTTTTTTAGTGCATGCGAAAAGGAAATGCTTGTGGCGATATCTGTCCAACCCTGATTGGCATCTACGCACAAATCGGCTTTGGTATTGGCGCGAATGAACTTCAGAAAATCGATGTCCTTTTCGTTGGCGAGTTTTATTTTCAATAATGGAAATCCTTCTGCTTCTTTAAGTTTATCAAGCGTTTCCGATTCCGTTCCCATGCCTAAAGTGAGCGAAGAAAATGCAGGCATGTTGCGGAGTGGAGAAGGACTTTCAATTTTTCCCGCCTGAATCATCACATCCAACCAGGCTTCTTCCACAGCACAACGCGCAAAAGGATCGGAAGAGGGCAATACCTCTTGCAACTTCATCGGATCTTCCACCAATGCAAGTTCTTGCACGTCAAGCGACAAAAGATAACGCACCACGCTTTCTTGTGTCTCCGATAAATAGGGAGGAAGCGTGGCTTCACCATAACCGGTATAACCCAAATGTTCGATGCGCACAAAAACAGAATCCGTTCCTGTCCTTGTGCCTGTAGCCAATCGAAAGGGATGCCTAAATTTCAGGTGGTAAGGTGCAAATGACAAGTGCATGGGTAAAAATAAACCCGAATGGTGCCGCTTTGTGTCAAATTGGCGCGACTTTTCACCCTTTTGATGTTCAAATCAAATGCAGCAAGGATTTTGCAATACCCTTTTACGACGCTAATTTTGTGTCTGTATCATGGAAACCCGAATAGGTAAGGATTTTAAAAGATTGAGGTTTCGCTTTAAAAAAGTGCGTAAAAACCTCGGAGAAGAATTGCGCAAAAGCAAGGAGGTAGCGGGCGATTTAAAAGACAATGCCGAAAAAGCTTTACACGATTTGCAAAGCGGAAAAGTGTTCACCGACGATCATGCTGCCGAGAACCTCAAAAACACTATCATGGATTCGCTCAAAGCAGCGGGAATGACCGGTATTTTCTTGTTGCCCGGAGGAAGTGTAGGATTGGTAGCACTGCGCAAAATGTTAAAATCGAAAGAGGCCAAAAAATTGGGAATCACCAATTTGCTTACCCTCACTGTGGAAGAATCGGCCAAGGCTCAGGAAGAAGCGACCAAGGCCAAAGAAAATGAGGCAGGAAAATTGCAGGACGACCAAGAGGGTCAATAAATTCCTTAATTTTCCGTTGTCAATGTATATGAGCCGATTGTTTTTCATCTTGCTTTTTTTATACACGTTTGCTCAGGCTCAGGCAGGTGGAGATACATTGCGTATTCGCGTGAAGGTGGAAGACCTCGATAACCCGCACATTTGGATGAATTTTTTTGCCGTCAACAAACGAACCGGCGCGGGTGCATTTGGCGATAAGTTTTCGGAGTTTGATATGCTGGTGCTGAAAACCGACACCATTGTTGTGCGCTCCAAAGGTTATGTGCCCATGCAGTTTTGTATGAAAGATTCGGCAGCGACGCCCTTTAAATTGTTCACCATAAAACTTTTTAAAGAAGCATTGTTACTGCCCGAAGCGACAGTCATTGCAACAAGAGATTTGAAAGAAATTGAGCAGGACATCAAAAAACTGGAGATAAAAAAAACCTCGGCTTATGCCCCGGGTTATTTGAAAGTGGAAAGTCCGATTACCGCACTCTATGAAGCCTTCAGCAAAGTAGAACGCGAAAAAAGAGCAGTGGCACAATTGGAATTTGAAGATCAAAAACGCGCTATTCTCCGCGAACTGCTTGCCAAATATGTGCAAGGCGAAATTTTTATCCTCAGCGAATCCGAATTCGACGATTTCATCACGTATTGCGATCCCGATTTAAACATGCTCAAAACCATGTCGCAATACGATCTCATCATGTGGTTCAAACAACGCTACCTGGAATACGATCGGTATGTGAGGAAGAAGAACTAGGGAGACGGGAGACGATATACCAAAAGACGGGAGATGGGAGACCAAAAGACGGGGGACTTAAGACGGGGGACGCAAGAGCTGTTATGTGCCGATTGATTTTCATTCTCACTTGCATTTTATTTTGTCTAGTAAAAAAAATACATAACCAAGGCAAATAAATCAACAATCGAAATTAGTATAATGTACTTTCTGATTTTTATGTTAATTCCTTCAGAAAGCAGGAATGAAATGGCAGTAATGAAAAATAGGATGTAATACATTCTGCTGATATTTAGTCCAAATTTTTTGTTCCAATTATCTTTGCTATAATATATTGGTTTGTGGTGTCCCTCCCCCGAAAAATCCTTCAGAATGAAAGTTGACAAAAAGGTCTAACTTTAAACTGAAGAACGATGAAAAAAACAAAGTTTACAGAGAGCCAGATCACGGGAGCGATCAAGGC
>JBIKKU010000224.1:0-5556 GCA_044360245.1 Flavobacteriales bacterium
TATTTCTTGCGTATAGGAAGGTGTAATATAACTCCCATTGGGAAGGTTTCCGTTCCAAACATATTCCAATGCTCCGTTGATGGATAAGGCTATGGAATCGCCTTTGCAAATGCTTGTTGGAATAGCACTGACATCGATACTTAATTTCTCGGGCTGTTCCAAAAGTATTTCCTGCGTTTGCAAACAACCATGATTATCGCTGATGGTACAAGAATACAAACCTGCTCCAAGTCCATGCATATCTGCTGCATTTACGCCATTGTTCCAGGAAAATTGGTAAGGCAAGGAACCACCACTGACCTGCAACATAATATCTCCGTTGTGATTCAGGTAACAGTCAGGCTGATGGATAAAGGCATTGACGACAATCGGCTCGGGAGCAAGAATGGTTTCCTGTACTTGAACCATACATCCACTTGCATCGGTCACGGTGCAGAAATAATTTCCGGGAGTTAATCCAACTATTCCGGATTGACTTTCTCCATTGCTCCATAAAAACTGATAGGGTGCATTTCCTCCGTTCACGTTTACCGCTGCGCTACCATCGTTGGCACCATTGCAAGAAACATCTGAAGAAAGCGTACTGACAGTCATTTCGGATGGTTGTACAATCGTAATGCAATGAAAAGTGATGCATCCATTTGCATCGCTAATCATGGAAGAATAAAATCCGGGAGACAATGCCTCGGGTGAAAAACCATTCATTCCGTTTTCCATCCATTGAATGAAATACGGAGCTGTTCCGCCATTCACCATAACATCAGATGATCCGTTGTTCATCCCAAAACAACTCACATCTTGTTCAACAGATGTAGCAATCAATGGCAAAGGTTCTGCTATAACAACTGCTCCCATTTGTTCGCATCCGGCATGATCGCTTAAGGTATAATAATAAGTTCCCGCCATTAAATTATTGCGTTGCAAACCTGCAGCAGGTGCATCGTTCCAAAAAATCTGATAAGGCGCAATTCCACCCGAAGGAAAAATTTCAATTTGACCGGACTGTCCACCCGAACAAGCCACATCCACCACCTGAACATCGTTGGTCAAAACATCGGGTTCGTTGATAAATGCATTCAGTTCAAATGCACATCCATTGGCTAATGTTATGGAGCAAGTATAATTTCCGGAAGAAAGATTGCTAAGCACAGCCTGATGCTGAACTCCGTTCGACCATTGCAAGGTTGAGCCCATGGGAGCATTCACAATGATTTGTCCATCTTGCATCCCTGCACAGCTCACGTCTTCGGTGATGAATGGAATATAAACGCCGGTATAACTGAAAACATACTCGGGCGAAATAACTTCACCGCAAGCATTGCTGAGCACACAACGAAACGCTCTTCCCTGGTGATTGCTTCCGGGACTTAACATCAAATTTGGCGTATGCACACCGATCCAATCGGGTGATGGAAAAAGATCGGTGAATACACCATTGAATTCCGCTTGCCACCGGAACTGCGTATTCACCGAATCTGAGGAGTTGACATGAAAAACGGGAGCCTGATTGGCACAAAATTGAAGGTTCGTATCGGCAGGTAAAAGACTTGGTAAAACACAAGTCGAATTGCTCATCCATTCCTGCAATTGTTCCGGACCCATAGCGTAAGAAAAAATCGACATCGCATCTACCAGGTAATCGGCAGAAAATTCTTCGCTTGCGCCCAACAGAAAATTTCCTGATGGAACAGGCATGTCCTGCATCATTTGCGGCATACCTGAAATGCCATTCACTGAAATGGTGTATTCACCAAAAATGCGGCTAAGCACAACTTGGGTGTAAGCACCGGGAATAAAATTTTGTGGTTCTGAAAAAATGGTATCCGCCAAACAACATGAGCTATTATCGATCAACAGAAAAAAGCGATCTTCAAGAACACCGAATACCCAACGCGCATTGGCATCGCTTCTACTGCACAAAGCAAATCCGGGAGCAGATGGATAAGCCTGCAATTGAAAACGAAGTGCTAAAGAAAAGTCAAACTGAAAATCAAATTCTGTTCCCCATCCTGTTCCGAAATCGATGTAATCGTTGTTGAAATCAAAAACACCATTGTTCCATTGTGGACCGTAAGACCAACCGGGAGCAGCGTTTCCGTTGGCATCACTTGCATCGACATCAAAAGCATAATGCGCTACATCACCTGTTAACTGAGCCTTTGCGGGACTCAGAAAAAACATGCAGAGCGTTATGTATATGATTCGTTTCATGTCTCAGCCATCAAACCGATTTTCATTTACAAGGTAAAAGAGCTACCTGCCAAATGAATCAGCACGAAAGCCCAAATTGCGATTGCCACAATTCTCAGCGCACAATCGGCATTCCATTATTTGTCATCCTGAAAAAAGAAAAACACAAAGGCAGCCAACGCTAGGTAGTTCTGCGCAAAAGGTATATCCTAAAAAAAACAGAAGTTCGGTAATTCACCCTAGCATGGATTCCCGAATTGGGATGGGCTTTCCGAAATAGAGAGTAAAACCGCCGGGTTGCTATCATTGCGAAACTCTACTACTTGTAATAGCTATGAAAAGAACGGGATGGAAAAACCGGCGGTTTAACACTGCCAATTTCCCATCCCGTAATGAATATCAAAAATGAAGAATTCCCGAAACTTAGGAATCAAAATTTATTTGAAAGACCAGTCGTATTTGTCCATGTCCGTTAAGCAAGCTTTCAATAAATCAATCGAACCGCGGATATCGTCTTTGTCGCTCATTTCAATCACCTGGTGGACATGTCGGCAGGGTATGGAAATACAACCACTGATGGCTCCTCCTGCTGTCATGCGCTGAATTCCTGCGGTATCTGTACCTCCTGCGGGAAGTATTTCGGGTTGCCATTTGATCTTGTGTTTATCGGCTGTCTTTTTCATGAAGTCAACCATACGGTAATCGGAAATCACAGATGAATCCATGATTTTAATGGCCGTTCCTTTTCCGAGTTCGGTAATCATTTCATGGGCTTTGGCACCCGGAACATCGTAGGCGATGGTAATGTCTAAACCAAATCCAAAATCGGGCTGTATGGCCAATGAAGCAACACTTGCTCCACGCACACCAACTTCTTCTTGTACCGTGAAAACACCATAGACATCGTAAGCCGGATTTTTAATTTCTTTAAGTGTCTCCAAAAGAATGAACACCGAAAGACGATTGTCGAGTGATTTGCAATTCACGCAATTTCCCATTTCTATCAACTCACGTTCGCGTGTCACCACATCACCAATGCTGATGTATTTCTCCACTTCCTTTTTAGGCATTCCTAAATCAATGAAATAATCGCTTAATGGAACAACTTTTTCGCGTTCGGCAGCGCTCATGACATGAATAGGTTTGCATCCCATCACACCAACCAAATCTTTTTTTCCGTGCACGATAACGCGCTGAGCGGTTAAGGTTTTAGGATCGAATCCACCAAGCGGCACAAAACGCAGAAAACCTTTATCGTCGATGTGATTGACCATAAATCCGATCTCATCCATGTGAGCGGCGATCATCACTTTTTTCTTGCTGTTCTTTCCTTTCTTAACTACCGTCACATTACCCATGTTATCGATGGAAACGGAATCGGCATATTTTTTTACTTGGGCCAGAACCAATTCACGAACGAGTTGTTCACGACCGGGAGCTCCGGGGACTTCACAGATTTTTTTGAGGAGGGAAACGTTGATGGACATGAGTTTTGATTTCCCCGAAAATAAAAAAAACAAAGCCCTTTGCGAAAAATAAAACCCGACCACCTATTCTGTTGTCCACAAGGAACCTAAACAGAGGCAGTCGGGTAAGGGATAAGGTTTCTAATCAGGGTGTTATTGCACGTCGATGGTATAACTGTTTCCGTTGATGGTAACAGTTGCAGCCCCACCTCCATTAAATACTACATTCCCTGTGAAGGTGTATGAGTCGCCATCGGTAACGCTACCTGTCATGCTAATCGTTGCCGATCCTGAGAGCAATTCTTGACTTGCTTTGTCGAAGGTTAAATTGCTCAGGTTAAAACTGAGGTTGCTGGTAAACGTATTTTGGTTGCGCACTCGAGAGGTTTGTGAAACTGAAAAAGATGCCGTTCCGTTCACAACAATTTGTGTGGCACTAAATTCCAATCCGGTTAATGTAAGACTTACGGTTGAACTGCTGGTGGAATTGATTCTGGGTGTAGATGAACTTCCGGAAGTGGTCATGGACATATTCATGTTTTGAGGAATGCTCAGTCCATTGCAGTTGATGATGTAATCCCAATTCACGTTGTAAGATCCGGTAAACCCACCTGCATTCACGCTACGGGATAAGGTGCTATCGTATTGTGTATTGCAGAAAATGGTGTCGCCGCTTGGTAAAATGTAACCCGGCGTAACAGGAATGAGTTCTTCGAGTTCGTAAATCAATCCGGCACTTTTGGTGGTGAGTGAACTTTCTACCGCATCAGCAGCATCGGCAGATTCCATTTGTTTGGTTTCCTTGTCTTTTTTGCAAGAAGTCATTACACCGGCAATCAACATCAGAAAGAATGCACGGGAAGCGAGAGAGGCAATGGTTTTCATGTGTATGAGGATTTTGTTTTGACAAGTGTAACGCTCTATTTTCAGGTATGTTTCCTTGCTTCAACCAATGGAAAAAAAGCTTCAATGAATTGCAAATGGATAGGGCATTTTGAATTTTTCGATGGGTAACTCTACTGAGCTAGCATTATGTTTGCATCATGAAAACGCAAGTGAACAACTTTTTCTATTACTTCTTTGCCCGCGAATGCCGGACGAAGCAGTAATGGTTTACACCATAAACACTCGACCCCGGCAAAGTTTGTCGGGGTTTTTTTATTTATAGTTATGATGAAACAGGAATACCACCGTTACACCGAACAAGACCGTTATGTATGGAAAACCTTGTTCGACCGTCAGCATGAGCAACTCAAAAATGCTGCATGCCGAGATTACCTGCAGGGACTTGAATTGTTGTCGCCTGTTTTGAACGCCAATACCATTCCCGACATTGAAGCATTGAACAAGCGTTTGTATGCCATAACAGGATGGAAAATCACCATTGTCCCCGGGCTCATTCCGGTTGAAGAATTTTTCATTTTGTTGTTGCGTAAACAATTTCCTTCATCCACGTGGTTACGTCAACCCGGACAATTGGATTACCTCGAAGAACCGGATATGTTTCACGATATATTCGGACATGTGCCTTTATTGGCGATTCCCAAATACGCACAATTCATGCAGCAATTCGGCGAGCTTGGAACCAGGTTCTTATACAATCCGGAGATCGTGCGCGAACTGCAACGTTTGTATTGGTATACCATCGAATTCGGATTGGTAAAAGAAGACCATCAGTTGAAAATTTGCGGTGCAGGTTTGGCTTCTTCTTTTGGAGAAACTAAAAAAGCATTGCAGGAAAACACCACTAAAAAAATAGCTTTTGATTTGAATCAGATACTGAACGATCCTTTTGAGAACGATAGAATGCAAGAACATTATTATGTACTGAATCAAATGGAAGAATTGTTTTCGGCTATGGAGTCCTTAACCGAGAAATTAAAAACAGAAGAACTGGAAA
>JBIKKU010000423.1:0-2647 GCA_044360245.1 Flavobacteriales bacterium
TACAATACCAATTTAGAAGGTCAAATGAATGTGCATCAGCAACTCACCGATTATTTTAAAACCGGGGAGATGCCTGAAGAAAAGGATGACAAAGATGAAAAAGGAATAAATGCCTTCCTCAAAACTAAGGGATGTGAATTTTTTCAATCCATGCGCATGGAATCCAGTTTGTTGGTGCTTGGATCATCGGAAGAAAAATTCAAAGACGGTGTGATGACCAGCGAAGACGGATTGCAATTTTTCTATGGAGATACTGCAGGAACATTTAATCCATCAACATCAGGATATGTTTACAAAGGATCCGACAAATCGCGTGAGTTGTTCGGGTATAATTTTTCCGATAACAAACAATTTTTTGGAGTGTTGTCTTTGTTTCACAAAGGCAGCTATTCCGATGAAGATGTGGCCTTGATGAAAAAATCAGGCACTGTAAAACCCTTGTTCGATCGCATGGAAATTGACCAGTTCGATATGAAAGCGAAGACCCATAAAAACATCAAAATCAATTTCAGCGATCTTGTGAAACAAATTCCATACACGTTTAAAATGGCCGATCGCATCAACCTCATTCCACGCGTCATTACAATGAATGCAGATGGAACCATTGAAATGGCGCTCAAGGTTTATGATGTGAAAAAAATGAAATTTGCAGCACCTGCAGCAGTGCAGAAAGATGTCAATGCACTTGTAAAATCAAGCGGAATCACTTACGACGATTACGGATGGATTTATGTGGAAATTGACGGAAATGGAAAAGCGAAGGTGCATAAACACATGCCTAACGGACCCAAAGGTTTTGTATCTACATCCATTTCCTATTCCAAAGAATATCCCAATTCCGCAAAGAAACTTTCCAAATTGCCTTATCCGGTTCCTTTTTATCATTTGCTGAGTTTCACCGAGGGTAGTTACGATGGACTTTTCGGAACGCGTCGTTTAAATTATTATCTCTATTACCAGCGTAAAATGGCCTTCAATGAATTACTCCACGAAGACGATGGTAAAATTTACTATTTCGAAATGCCGAAAGGTCAGCCCGGAGAAGCCACCGTTCACGCGCTCGATCAAGGTGAGGATAAAACCGTAAAATGGTTTCAGAACTTTGTTCCGGGTGTGTATATCTATTTCTCCTCCGGAAAAGAATTCCTCTTCATGGTACCATCCGGCGATGGACCGTTCACCGCTTATTCGATGAAGAAACCGTAATACTTTTTGTGTAGCAAAATGCCCATTTCTGTCTTTACGGAAATGGGCATTTTTTTTGAATTTAACATGGGGTTTTGATGCATAGAAAAGGTGTCAATAACTTCAACGAGGTGCTATTGCCTGTAACCCTTTTTCCTCTATTTTTAGTTCATGAACGCTATCGGACAATTACACAAAATGCGCACAAGGCTCGAGGATCAGGTCAAATACACGCTTGACCTGGATGGTACTTTGGTGGAAATGAATGATTTCTTAGGGAAACCAATCAATTTAAAACATACCGGCATCATTAAGTGTGTGAGTTGTGGAAAGGTGACGAAAAAATCATTCGGTCAAGGATTTTGTTATCCGTGTTTCATCAATTCGCCCGATAATGCCGAATGCATTGTGAAGCCCGAATTGTGTCGCGGACATTTAGGTGAAGGTCGAGATGTGGAGTGGGAAAAAGCCCATCATGTACAACCGCATTATGTGTACCTCGCTTTGAGTTCCGATGTAAAAGTGGGAGTAACGCGCAATATTCAGGTGCCAACGCGGTGGATTGACCAAGGTGCATCGCAAGCCATTATTTTGGCAGAAACACCTTACCGTCAGCTTGCAGGAGAAATTGAAGTCGCTTTAAAAAATTACCTTCCCGATAAAACCAATTGGCAGCGTATGCTCAAGAACGAAGTGGCGCAAGGTGTCGACTTGGCTGAGCGTAAACGTCTGGCTGCGGGCTTTCTACCCGAGCATTTACAGCAATATGTTGCAACATCGGATGCGATTACCTCCATTGTTTATCCTGTGTTGCGTTATCCTCAAAAAGTAAAAAGTCTGAGCCTGGAAAAACAACCTGAAATCAATGGAGTATTGGCAGGTATCAAAGGACAATACCTCATTTTTGAGGATGGAAGTGTAACCAACATCCGTAATCAGTCCGGATATGTCATTGAATTAAACGCATGAACATGAAAATCGCTCCTATTGTTTTTTCCCTGCTCTTGTTATATGCATGCGGAGGAAGTTCTGAATCTGAAACAGCCAAGGATTCCAAAGATTCTACCCATGTGGAAAAAGACACTACGCTCAAGGATCTCGAACGCTATTTTGTGTGCGAAAAAATTACTCAGGCCGATTTCGAAAAAGTTGCAAAAGCCGAATTGGCCATCGATCAACCGGATACTTTTCATCTGGAAGGTGAGCGTCCCAAAGGCAAATACGAGTACGAACAAACCTACATCTGGGACCAAGACGAAATCAAATTGTATGGCGATACCGTCATGCGTCAGGGCGATCGTTTGTGGATTAAAATCGGCGATAAAAAACTCTTTTTCGATCACAAGTATTTCCCCGAAGAAGAATTGGAAGAATATTCTTTTAAGGGTGTATCGCATGGTGTAGCGCTATTGCTCATGGGTGGATACGAATACATGGAAGCCGTTTTCGTGGATTTGCACAC
>JBIKKU010000021.1:0-18758 GCA_044360245.1 Flavobacteriales bacterium
TTGAACTTCCACAAAATGATGTTCTTCAAAGCAACGAGCAACCCATGCAAGCGGCAGATCCCGCACGTACAAATTGTCCGGTAGGCATTGAGCTTCCATCAAACGAAACGCTTCAAAGCAACGAGCAAGCTATGCAGGCAGCAGATTCTTCTGTGATTCATCATCAAGAAATAGAACCTGAAACAATCCCTGCACCTGAAGTCAATCCCAATCCCAACATGACAAAATCTTCTACCATCACCGATGTTGATGTGGTGCTGTATCCGACACCTGCAACCGATGTAATTACCGTGTCCACTCCCGACCAGCAGCCGGATTTCATTCAGGTGTTCGACTTGTCCGGACGACTGGTGATGGAGCTCGCATCACATGCACTTGCGGCAAACAGCAACACCTTAAACGTAGCACACCTGCAACGCGGACAATACCTGATAATCATACGTTTCAACGATATTCAACTGGCGAAGAAAACGGTGCTTTATTAAGTTTCAATCGCTAAATAAGGGGCGGAATCTCAGATTGGGTTCCGCCTTTCTTTTTTGCTTGCACGGCTTTTTTGGTATATTGAGCCATGCGTATGAAAAAGTCATTTCTGTTGTTGTGGATTGCTTTTCCCTCGATTGTATTTGCGGGAGGATTTCAACTCAATTTGCAAGGACAAAAACAAATCGGAATGGGATCGACCGGTGTAGGTTTTGCACGCGATGCATCTACACTGTTTTACAATCCTGCGGGAATGTCTTCACTGGATACCGGTTTCCATTTCCATGCAGGAATGAGTTTGTTGTTTCCATCGGTTTCTTACCTCGAAGGAAACGGAGGAATGTACACTGCTCAAACCGTTCCAAACACCGGAACACCATTTTCTTTTTATGCAGTAGCACGATTAAAAAAGCAACCCAATCTGGCTATCGGACTTGGTGCATATACCCCATTTGGAAGTCGACAACAATGGGAAAGCGATTGGATTGGTCAGTTCCTCTTGCGTGAAATCGACTTGAAAACCATTTTCATTCAGCCTACGCTCTCCTGGAAATTCAGCGATGCATTTTCCATTGGTGGAGGATTGGTAATAGCTACAGGATCGTTTGGACTTGCCAAAGGAATTCCCGCACAAGACACCACCGCACAATACGGCAGCGCAACACTCGACGGAAAAGCCAGCGGCATGGGTTACCAATTTGGTTTATACCATCGTTCCGAAAATGGATTTTCTGTCGGACTCACATACCGTTCTGCAGTTAAAGCCAACATCGAAAACGGAACAGCAACATTCGAAACACCCTCTTCGCTTTCCTCTTACTTTCCAAATACCACCTTCAACACTTCCATTACACTTCCTTGGGTAGCCAACCTGGGATTGGGTTACGAAAAAGATAAATGGAATTTTGCCTGCGATATCAATTATGTGGGATGGTCGACTTACGATTCCCTCATCATCGATTTTGCAGACAATACCGAAAAACTCGCCGATCAGCATTCCGGTCGCAAATACGAAAACAGTTTTATTTTCCGTCTCGGAGCCGAATACGATGTCACTGAATTGGCTACTGTTAGAGCAGGAGTTTATTTCGATCAGACACCTGTGCAAGACGGTTACCTCACTCCTGAAACTCCCGATGCCAACAAGTTTGGAATATCAGCGGGATTAAGCATTTCAAGACCATCAGGATTTTCTTTGGATTTAAGTTTTCTCTACATCGAAGGAAAAAAACGTAGCGATACCAACCTCGAAACAGGTTTCTCCGGCACTTACAAAGCACGCGCATTTATTCCCGGAATCGGATTTTCATATCATTTCTAAAACGCCTAACGAATGAAAAAACTTTTACTCACTTCTCTTTTCTCTGCGCTTGGTGCTTATGCGGCACTGGCACAATGCGGACAACGTTACCACGATAAAATATTTGTGGATTCGGTTGTTTCAAACATCCAATACGGTTCGAACATCAAATACAACAACACCTCCGAAAACCTAACGCTCGACATTTATTTTCCAAAAGGAGACACCGAAACCGAACGTCCATTAATCATCATGGCACACGGCGGAAACTTTCTTGGCGGAAGCAAAACCGGAACAGACGTTGTTGATTTATGCAAGGATTGGTGTGCACTCGGATACGTTGTTGCCTCCATCAATTACCGTGTAGGTATGACCAACTTCCCAATTCCCGGTCCTGACTCTACCGATGCCACAGAAGCCGTAATGCGCGCAACACACGACGGAAAAGCATCCGTGCGTTTCTTCCGCGAAAGTTTTGAAAACGGAAATCCATACGGAATCGACACCAGTCATATTTTCTTTGCAGGTGTTTCTGCCGGTGGATTTATCGGTTTGCACATGGCCTACCTCGACCAAAACAGCGAATACCCGAACTACATTGATACCGTTGGAAGACCGGGCTTATCCGGTGGTATTGAAGGTATTTCCGGACATCCCGGTTATTCTTCTAAAGTGCATGCCATCATCAACATTTGTGGAGCACTTGGCGACACTGCATGGATCGATGCAGGTGATGAGCCGGTATTGAATTTCCACGGAGACGATGACGGAACTGTACCTTATGGTTCAGATCAAATTACCTTGGTTGGATTGTATCCCTTGTTGCAAGTAGACGGTTCTTTTTCCATTGCTGCACGTGCAACACAATTGGGCATTGAAAACTGTTTCGAAACCCACGAAGGATATGACCACACTCCACATATCAGCAATGCCGCGATTTACGATACCACATTAAACTTGTCGCGCAATTTCCTTGCTCACTTTGTCTGCAACGATGCATTGAGCTGTGTATACGGACCGGATATTACCTCCGTTGAAGAACACTTTGCCGAAGCACTGTTTGGTTTATTTCCAAATCCCGCCAACGATCATTTTACCATCAACATGAACGGAGTAAACGGAACGGTAAATGTTGAGATCATTGACATGACCGGAAACATTGTACAAACCATGCAAGTGAATCAAAGTACTTTTGATGTTTACCGAAACAATCTTTCTTCAGGAATGTATTTGATTCGCGTATCTTCAGGAACTACTTCGGATGTGGTTCGAATTGTTTTTGAATAACACAACACCCCATAAAGCAAAAAAGGCTGACGGTTTTCGTCAGCCTTTTTTATGTCGTGAATTCATTTTGCAATGCGATTGTTTGGTTACGGAAATAAAACGCCGTTGCAATCTTCGCAATACACCGTTGGAAAGGTGCTTCCATAAGCAGCATTGATGGCCAGGATAAATTGATTGGCAATGAGGTTCGCTCCTTTTTGTGTAGGGTGGAAACCATCCAGACTAAAAAATCCGCCGGAAACAAATTCAGGTGTATAGGTTATACCGTTCCATTGCACTCCGCTTTCCAAAGAAGGCATCCAGGAAGCGATGTCAGCCAAAGCCAATCCGTATTGCGCAGCTTTCTGACGAATAATCGTATTGTATTGCGCAATGTGATCATCAATTTGCGCTACTTCGGCACTATCCAAAACATAACGCTCGTGCAGAACGTTCACCATGATTCCGTAATAATAACACTTCATCGAATCCAAAGGAACCGAAAGGGTAATGTATTCGCCATCGATAAGCTGACGATAACCCAGTGGTGCAGCAGCGTCTTCAATGACAAATCCGTTGTTGCCTGCTTCAAAAGAAATATGACTCATTCCTGCAGATGCATAAATGCTCGACAAAGAATCGGCATCTTCTTGTTCAAGATGCGCTCCATTCCAAGGCACTAGCGTGTAATACGGCATCAAACGAAAATCGGGAATGGTAGCTACAACACCCTTGGCTCCATTCGCGGTTAAGGCTGTAAATACCGAATCAAGGTCGGATGCAAATTGTGCAGGAGAAATAAGTGTTTGGTTGAATCCTCCGTTTCGTGCAAAACGGAAAATATTTTCCATTCCAATCCATGAAGCAAAAAATGTAGGTGCATTCGCTCTTGCTACTTCTTTAGGTGAAGCATTTCCGAATGAACCTGAATACTTGTAGTAATAAGGATTGCGTGTATGCAAATCTGTTGCTAAAAAATCGGATGACGTGGCAAAAGGAATGCTCAAATCATTGATGGAACCAAAAGCAGTTGGAATGAGGTAAATGGATTGCTGACCGGAAGTATAAAGGGTTTTCACCGGACCCAATGAAGTCACTCCTTCACAATCGGTTCGGTTACGCAGCTTGGAAGAAGAAACATAGGTTGACTCCCAAGGTTTACTGTTGTAACCCAAACCCTCGTTATCGGGCATTAAGGCCTGAATAAAACCACCGGCACCCCCCTCTTTCAAAGACTGATGCATAAGCATTCCCACAGAACGCAACTGACCATCCTGATACAATGAGCCATCTTGGTATCCCGATAAGTAACTATCTCCAATCACGATAAAATTGGAAACATTGGTTGATCCCGGGTTTACAGCTTCGGGTGTTAATTCCGGACGACAAGAAATCATTCCTGCGGCCAAAGTGAAATAGAGCCACTTCTTCATGCAAGAAAGATAGCGAAATAAGCGGATAAGTTCTATCCCCCATCCGACTTGGAAAATAAGGTCATCAAAAAAAAAGGACGCCTTTCGACGTCCTTGCTTTCTCTAATTATTCCCTGACAATGCGGTGATTCAACATTCAGGATATTGCCAAAAGTTTTAGATAATCAGGTTTCCGGATGAGCATAATAGGTTTCATGAATGCCTCCGTGGAAAAGCTGCTTGCATTAATTTGAGCACGCCATCATGAATTATGCGATACCCTTCCCGATAGTACAAGTGCAAAACCTTTTCCCTTGAAACAGAACTAGTACGCAATTGCTATGGCCCTAATAGGCTTTCAGAAGGTATTTCTGGATGCATTCACAGCGAAATGTGGCCCCCACTTGCTGAATCCCATGAACTTGATTACTTTGAGGTCGTGAATATTATCCGACTCTCCTCTGCGCTGGTAACCTATCACGAAGGTGTCTTGATTTTCGAATTCCAGAACAATGTGGAAATCGGAGAGAAAGAAGCTCGTGAACAATTGGCTGCAGGTTCTAAACTGGCACAAGGAAAACCTTGCCCGGTTATTATTGTCGACAATCACCCCCTTACAACCGTTACACCTGAAGCGCGTCACATATTGGCAAAGGCCAGCCCGGAAATCCCCCGCCTCTGCGAAGCATTTGTGGTATCCACACTGGCCAAAAAAGTGATGGTGAATTTCTACATCAAGGTCCAGAAACCCGCCAATCCCGCAAAAGTATTTACGGGCTTCTCTCAAGCCTGGCGCTGGGCAAAATCGTTTACCTGATTACCAAGACCTTCAAAAAGATAAAAAGTATCAAAACGAAAAAAACTTTCAATAAATTTTGAAAGTTTAGAACATTTACTACTTTTGAAGCATGAAAATCGATGAGGCCAAACAAAAATTCATTCAAACCTGGGGTGCGCTAGGATCCAGTTGGGGTGTAAACCGCACCATGGCGAGCATTCACGCTTTGTTGCTCATCTCTCCCGAGCCCATGAGCGCCGATCAGGTGATGGAAACTTTGCAAATCTCCCGTGGAAATGCAAACATGAATTTGCGCGCATTGATCGATTGGGGTTTGGTTTACCGCGACCTTGTTCCGGGTGAACGCAAGGAATTTTTTGTAGCCGAAAAAGACATCTGGAAAGTGGCGCGACAAGTCATGAAAGAACGACGCAAACGCGAAATTGAGCCATTGATGAACGCTTTGGAAGAATTTAAAAACGTTGAGGGAGATAAAAGAGAAAAAGAAGTGAAGGAGTTTGTCAGCGTAATCACCGAAATAGAAGGAGTGGTAACCAAGGCCGACAAAACCATGCAAACCGTCATTAAAATGGATGAACATTGGTTCGTTGGGACCTTTATGAAACTCATGAAATAATACCAAAAGGGAATCTGCTTCGGCGGATTTTCTTTTACCTAAATACTTTCATTATTTTCTGAAACTTCAAAACTAAAATTATGAAAACGAAACATTTCAAACGCATCGACCTTGGACTACAGCTCGCGGCAGTATTGTTCACCATGGTAGCTCTATTGCTGAAACAACCGTTTGTCGCCTTTTACAGCTTCTACTTCGGACTTGGTACCATTCAATTGTGCTCGGCCTTGCTGCATTGGGGATTTGGACACAACCCCTACTTAAGACACGACTTAAGAAGGACCTATCTCAAAGAGCTCCTTATCGTGTTTTTATCTGTATTGTTCTGCGTATTTCTTTTCCTCATTTTCCATTACCTCATGCTTATGCTCCTAGTAGGTTTCCTAATGGCGCTTCAATACCTCATCATTTCCTACAGGGAAACCATGGAACTGCAACACGATTGGAAAAACAACCCTATTTATTGAGCTATGAAAACGATTGTCATTGCCGGAGGAACCGGTCTCATGGGAGATGCCATTGTGCGTCTTTGGCCCGAAAAAGCAAACTTTAAAATTCTCACGAGAAATAAACTTTCATCTGCAAAGGAGAATGTGAGTTACATTCCATGGACACCCAAAGAACCGGGCGATTGGTTTACAGCCTTGGAAAAAACAGACATCCTCATCAACCTCTGTGGAAGAAGCGTGGATTGCAGGTACAATGAAAAAAACAAAAAAGAAATTTTTGACTCGCGTATACTTCCGACACAAACATTAAACTACGTGGTAGCACTGTTGCAACATCCGCCCAAAGTGTGGATCAACGCCTCAACCGCCACCATTTATCGTCATTCGGAAGACAAACAGATGGATGAAATTCAAGGTGAATTAGGAACAGGATTTTCGGTCGAAATTGCAAAGGCCTGGGAAAAAGCTTTCTTCGAAAAGGAAATTACGGGCGTAAGAAAAGTTGCTGCACGTTCCTCTATGGTTTTAAGCAACAAGGGTGGTGTTATTCCAGTATTCAAAAAGTTGGTGAAATACGGTGCAGGCGGAAAACAAGGTGATGGAAACCAATTCATCTCCTGGATTCATGAAGAAGATCTGGTTCAGGCATTGTATTTTATTTCTACAAAAAACGAAATCACCGGTATATGCAACATTACGGCACCGGAACCCATCACCAACAAAAACTTTATGACATTGCTTCGCGAAAAAAGCCACTCTTGGTTAGCTATTCCTTCCGGAAAATTAATGCTCGAAATAGGCGCATGGATGATAGGCACCGAAACCGAATTGATTTTAAAAAGTAGAAATGTAGTCCCGAAACGTTTGTTAGATCATGGATTTGTATTTCGCTATCCCAATTGCAAGAGCGCACTTCAGGACTTATTAAAAAAATAATTTAGGAGCAGCAACAAATCGGTCAAACATCCATTTGCAAATAACCATCCATCGCGAACTGAAAGGGTTATGAACACTTTTTTCTTTTTCGAAAAACCTGTTGAAAAAACCAAGCGACTTTGCACAAACAACCCAAGGTCAATAGTTTGTAAAAATGGTATCTTGGCAGGAAGACATTCATTTGTGAACCTTACTGCGCATGGCCATTAAATTGTTACATACTGCCGACTGGCACATCGGAAAGCGATTGTACCAACACGAACTGCACGAAGATCACCGTTTGTTTTTCGATGAATTGTTTTCCATTGTACAAAAAGAAAACATCAGTCATGTATTGATTTCCGGTGATGTATTCGATCAGGCCAATCCATCAAATGAGGCTTTGGATGTGTATTTTGGTTTCATTGAAAAATTCATTGCGCTCAACTGTGTACTCATCATCACAGGAGGAAACCATGATTCACCCGGCGTATTAAACGCACCGAAAGCCTTACTGAAAAGACTGCGCGTACACGTGATAGGAAGTGCAACTGAAAACCCGGAAGAGGAGCTTATCCCCTTAAAAAATGAAAAAGGAAAAATAGAAGCGGTTCTGGCTGCCGTGCCCTATTTGCGCGACCGTGATTTAAGAAAAGCAACCGAAGGCATATCTTATGAAGACCGCATTCAAGGCATTCGCGAAGGCATAAAACAACACTACCATCAATTGGCAAAACTCGCCGAAGAAAAATATCCCGGAATACCACACATGGCTTGCGGACACCTTTACGCGCAAGGGGCCACCGTTTCCGAAAGTGAACGCGAAATTCAAATCGGAAATCAGGCCGGCATAGACGAACACACTTTTCCGGAAAGTTTTGCTTATGTAGCATTGGGCCACATTCACAAAGCTCAACGCGTTGGTAAAAGCGAACGCATTTTATATTCAGGCTCTCCCATTGCTTTAAGTTTTTCGGAAAAAAATTACCACAAAAGGGTTGTCGTTGTAGACATTGAAAACACAACCACAACCATTCGTGAAATCCCTTTAAACACGCACCGCGATTTGTTTGTTTTGGAAGGAAACATGCAAGAAGTACGGAATGCATTAGCAGAACTTACTTCCAACAAAACACTGCTTCCCTTTATCGAAATCAGAGTCATTGAGCCGCATTTCGAACCGGAACTGATTCGCGAACTGGATTTGCTTTGCGATGCATTTACCGAGGCCAAAAAAGGATTTGTGCTGCAAAAACAAATTCGATTTACGGCATCCGAAAACAACGAAAAAGAAAACAGCATTCGGCATAAAACATTAGACGAAATCAGTCCACTTTCCGTTTTAGAAAGCTTAACGCGGGAATACCCGGAAGCAGACAGAACAATGTTGCAAGAGGCTTTGCAAACGCTTTTGCACGACATGCAAGAAAACGGAGGTCTCTCATGAAAATTCTTGCACTTCGCTTCGAAAACCTCAACTCACTGAAAGGTGCGCATGAAATTATTTTCGATGGTAGTCCATTTAACGAAGCCGGATTGTTTGCGATTACCGGACCAACCGGAGCGGGAAAATCCACCCTTTTGGATGCGATTACATTGGCGCTGTTTAACCAAATACCGCGTTTAGGAAAAGTCACCCAAAACGAAATTTTATCGCGCAACGCACTCATAACGCACGGTACACGCAATGCTCGTGCAGAAGTGGATTACGAATCGAAAGGAAAAAAATATCGCTCGCGCTGGACCATTGCCTACAACCGCAACAACAACCTCAACGATTACGAAATGGAAGTCGCCGAACTTCCATCGGGGAAAATTGTGGACTTGAAAAAAAGTCAGGTTCCCGAGTTCAATGAGAAACAAATTGGCCTGAGTCACGCGCAGTTCATTCAAGCCATCATGCTTTCGCAGGGCGAGTTTGCCAAATTCCTCAAAGCACCGCGCAAAGAACAAGTGCAGCTATTGGAACAATTATCGGCTACGCAACACTACCGAAAAATCGGTGCAGAAGCTTACCGTGTTTGGAAAGAAAAGAAAGACCAAATCCAGCAACTGGAAGAGCAATTGGGATTTTTCACTTTGCTTTCGGAAGAGGAGGTACAATCACTGCAAGACGAATTAAAACAATGCACCGAAGAACTTGATGGTCTTGCCAAAGCATTGGAAAAATTACGTGCTACCAATAACCAAATTAAAAACATCAAGGAAGCCGAGACTGCAATGCTTCAACAAGAAAAAGCATTAAAGGAACAGGAAACGGTAATGGAAAACTTACAGCCATTGCAACAAGCCCTGACGCTGCACCAAAAGGCACTTCCATTAAAATCGCTATTAGACAGAAAAAAAGACAAACAAGAATTTCTTTCCAAACTGCAGAAACGCACAGCAGATGAAGAAAATAAATTGCAGCAACTTGCCAAGGAAAAAGAAGCCCTTTTAAAAAATGCACAGGAATGGCTTGGTTCAACAAAACCTATCCTGGAAATAATTCCGGAAGTGGATGAAGTTTTAAGCCTATACCGGAAATTCCAAAAAGAGCTAAGCATTTTGGAAAACACCAAAAAATTCTTGCGCGAGCAATTGGCCCAAGAATACAAATCGCTTTCCGAAAACAGCAAAACATTTATCGGAAAAGATAAAAATGAATTTCAGCAACGCATTCAACAACTCCGGGAAGATATCGCTAAACAACTCGAGGGAAGCGATGCTGTAGCATTGGAGAAAGAACAAGCGCAATTGCAAGACCTGTCTACCGCTGTTATTCAATTGAATGAAAGAAGCAATTCCAATCGACATAATCGTGAACATTGGCACAAAGCAGCCATGGAATTGGAGAAATCAGTGATTTTCCTCGACAACACCAACAAGGAGTTTGAAGAATTAAATGAACTGCAAAAACTCGACAACCAGCTCATCGAGGCCCTTGAAAAACAACTTGAGATCGAACGCAAACAAGAGGGCATTGAGACTTACCGCAACATGCTTGTTCCCGGCGAAGACTGTCCCTTATGCGGCAACACCGTTCATGAAATTCCACATAGCCATCAAGTCCAAAGTGCCCTAACGGAACAAAAACTCAAGAACAAAAAAGAAGAATATCGGGTTCGTTTGGAGAAACTTTCACAACTCACTGCTGCGCGAGATACTGCTAAAAAAAACCAAGACGAAAAACGTCCGCAACTTTTACTGGAAAAAGAAAAACTGGAGAAAGAAACGGAAGTCTTAACAGCGGAATTTGAGCGTATTGCACAACATACGGGACAAGAAAACCTAAGTCTGGAAGAGCTCGGAGCGTGGATCAACCGGAGATTACAAACCTGCAACAAATTAAAATCACTGCTTCCTGAACAAAGTATCGTATTGCGCATCCAAAAAAATTTGCAAGAACAGGAAGATGTACAATTGTCCTTTGATCAGCAATGGGCCAATCGTCCGAAAGCATTTGACATGGAACACCTCGATGAGGTTCTGAGCAATTGGAAAAGTCAATTGGAAAAAAACACCCTTAACGAAAAAACATGCAGCGATAATTTAATCGACTTAAAGAAGAATAATGAAACTGCTTTTTCGGATTTGAATGAGGTAAGTGCCGAGCTCCAAAAGGAAATCCGCCAACACCAATGGATGGATGAAAATGCGATATTATCGGCCCTGATGGATGAAACAAAAGCACGTGAGACGGATGAAAAAATAAACAAGGAGAAAGAATTGCTTACCAAGTTGAAAACCACGCTGGAAAACAACAGCAACAACATCAAAACCTGGAAATCAACTTTAGATAGCAACATCGATGTACAAAAACTCGAACAGGATTTAAGCTCAAAAACCGAACAAGAACAATTGCTCAACCAGAAAAAGGGAAGCACCACGGAAAAGCTAAACAACGATGCTGCTTTAAAGAAAAAGCAAAATGATATTCACCAAAAGTTAACAGACTTACGCAAGGAATCGCGCAAGTGGGAGATGTTGAATCAACTGATTGGCGATCAAACCGGTTCTCGTTTTTCGGAAATGGTTCAGGAAATCACCTTACACCAATTGCTGCAATTTGCGAACACACATTTGGCAGGACTAAGCGATCGCTACCGTTTGGTTCGTCCCGAAGAAAAATCTTCCGACCTCATGGTAGAAGACCGTTACATGGGCTCCAGTCTGCGCCATGTAAGCACGCTCTCCGGCGGTGAAACATTTTTGTTAAGCATGTCGCTTGCCCTTGGCTTGTCCGACTTGGCTTCACGCAATATCCGTATCGATTCTTTGTTCATCGATGAAGGTTTTGGAACACTCGATCCGGAGACCTTGGATCAGGCTATTTCCACATTGGAAAAACTTCAATCTTCTTCGCAAAAAATGATAGGAATCATTTCACATGTCGATGCCTTAAAAGAACGTATTCAAACTCAAATTCAGTTGATTCCAAACAGCAACGGCATTAGTCGTTTGGAAATTGTTAACTGAATGTAAATCGGGAGTTTAGTCATCAGGATTCCTCTATTCTGTCGAAACTGTTTTTTGATTTGTGTTCAATTCTGTATCTTTACACTATCATCAACAGTTACCCTTTTGGCTAAAATTACATTTGCTCGCCCGGAGAACGATTTCTTTCAAACGCTCCGCACCAACGTAAACGCTTACTTTGAAAAAAACAACCGTCTGCAATCCGGCGACCGTCGCTTGTACACGAAAACCGTTGTACTCACGGTAGTCACCATTGCCATTTACACGGTGTTATTAACCATCGCCCTTCCTGTTTGGGCCGGAATTTCGCTGGCTTTTTTAATGGGAATTATGCAAGCGCTCATCGGTTTTAACATCATGCACGATGCTTGTCACGGTAGTTATTCCTCACGCAAAAAAATCAACGATTTATTGAGCTTGAGTATGAACGCCTTAGGCAGCGATGCCTTCATGTGGAAACAAAAACACAACTTGGTGCATCATACATATACCAATATCGATGGTGTAGATGATGATATCCAAAAAGCTCCGTTGATTCGCATGGCTCCTACGCAACCTAAAGTTTGGGCGCACAAGCTTCAATTCTTGTATATCGTTCCGCTTTATGCCATCAGCAGCTTTTTCTGGATCATGCTCAAAGATTTTCAGGAATACTTCACCACCAAAAAATACAATGTAAAAGTTGACACCATGAAGCGTAAAGACCATTACGTTTTCTGGATCAGTAAAGCGCTTTATATTTTCATGTATATCGCACTTCCCATCATGATTTGGGGATGGTTGCCTTGGATGATTGGATTTCTGACCATGCATGGAGCTCTCGGACTTGCACTTTCTTTTGTATTCCAATTGGCGCACGTGGTAGAAAACGTAGAATTTGAACATGCACACGATGAAGGAACCACAGAAATCGGTACAGAATGGGCCGTGCATCAGTTGCGCACCACCTCCGACTTTGCGGTGAACAACAAAGTGGTAAGCTGGTTTTTGGGTGGACTGAACTACCAGGTAGAACACCACCTTTTCCCGCGCATCAGCCATGTGCATTATCCGGAAATTCAGAAAATCGTTGCCGAAACCTGTGCCAAATACGGAGTGCAATACCACTATTACCCCACCACCCGAAAAGCACTCGCTTCCCATTTCCGACATATGTATAAATTAGGCCGCGCTTAATTTTTACCTATGTACAGCATCGAACTGCTCGAAACCAACGCCGGTTACCGCTTTAATTTCAGAATGGGTGATACCGAAAAGATCATCACCTGGGCAGGAAGTAATGCCGCCATGAACATCCCCGACCGCGGACTGGCCATGCGCATGAAACAAACCCTGGAGCGATTTGCCATATTTTTCGACCAGGACGACAACATGATTATTCCCTCCCCTTTGTATTTCGCCTATTCGGTGCAGCACACAGGAATCGATAACCTTTGCGGACAAATCGAAAACTGGCCCATTTTCTGGAGTCAGGATGCACTTTTCCACCGCTATGAGAACGAAAGGGTGATTGCCGCTCAGGAAGGCGTCTCAGGACCTGCAAAGACCTATCTCAACCAATTGGGTCTGAGTTCCCCTGTGCTTCCGGAATGCGATTACAGTGACTGGGAAGAATTGGGAGAAGCTAATTTCCTTCCCGAAGAACACATTGAAACCTTGCAAAATGCATTCAATGCCTTAAGCGATAAGGAAAAAATTGCCGTGTTGTATCTTGCGTTCAACAGTCCGCACTTGGTTTCTGCGATGGCTTGGATAAAAGGAGCTTTTCACAACGATGAGTCTTTCGCCCATTATACCTTAGTCATGGAAGGCATTGTAGTTCCCGTTACCATGAATCCGGATGATTTCGAAAGGGAAGTCCACCTGCGTGAAGACATGTTTGCCGAGCTGCACTTTTTCATGGAGAACTGATTCCGGTCAGTTTTAATTTTGACGGCTCTCATAGTCTCAACAAGCATTTCCGCTAATTTCGTACCCTGCTTAGAATGAATAAAGCGCCTATAATAGGGTAATTTGTATATTCGTAAGTAGAATCCTAAACCCAAACCGAACCGTATGGCAATTAAAACCTACATCGTTCCCCACGATTTCTCTAAAGTAGCAGATACTGCAGTTAACCATGCTGCATTGGTTGCAAAAACAACAGGTGCAGAAGTTATTTTGTTGCACGTTGTCGCCAAGCCAACCTTGGTAGACGAAGCAAAAGAAAAACTTGAAAAACATGCCGCAGACATGGCTGCCAATTATGGTGTAGTTATCAAAGCTGCTGTTAGAATCGGAAATATTTTCGACGACATCGGGGGATTTGCTTCCGACAACAATGCTTCGCTTATTTTCATGGGAACCCATGGCGTACGCGGATGGCAGAAAATTGTTGGTTCAGACGCCATGAAAGTCATCACCAACAGCGAGGTTCCATTCATTGTCGTTCAAGAAAAACAAATCAAACACACCGGATACGACGATATCATTTGTCCGCTCGATCTTGAACGCGATACCAAACAAAAACTGACCATCGTTGCCGACATGGCAAAATATTTCTCTTCACGCATTCACATCATTGTGCCCGATGAGAAAGACGAATATTTGCAACACCAATTGAATTCAAACATTGCTTTTGCGCGTAAATTCCTCGGAGACCGCGGAATTGGTTTTGATATTCATGTAGCAGACGGTAACCTCGGTAAAGAAGCCGTGCGTTTGGCTGCTCAAGTTGATGCAGACCTCATCGCCATCATGAACCACCAAGGAAATAAAATCACCGGCGGTTTATTTGCAAACTCCGATGAGCAAAATCTGATTACAAATGATGCGCAAATTCCAATTGCAATTCTTAACCCCGTCTCTACAGGAGTTAGCGGATCGGTGTTGTTCTCTTAAAAGCTATTCTAGATTAAAAAAGCCGTCTCTTGGGACGGCTTTTTTTCGATTCCTATAGTTAAGTAAACTCAGTCAGCATAATTGTTTTCGTCCAAACGCTGCTTAATTTCCTCTACATGCTTTTCTTTTTTCGCTTGTCGCAACTGAATGGCAGATTTGGTAAAGTATTTATGCATGGTCAAAAATTTCACCTGCATTTCATCCCAGGCACGGTCTGAGCTTATTTTTCCAGCTTCGCGAAGTTCACGTCTAAGGGTGTCGGCAATTTCATGGAAATCATCACGTCCGAGATAATCCAAGTCGGCATCACAAATAATTTCCTCCAACGGACTTTGCGGTGCATGTGGAATAATGGTTGCACGAATTAGTCGCGCCACTTCATCCACTTGATCAGGAGTATAACCGTATTTCGGAAGGATCTCCTGCGCCATGCGAATTCCAACAGGTTCGTTTTTATCGTATTGTTCTACAAATCCTGCATCGTGATAGGTTGCCGCACTTTTAAGCGTAAACATCTGTTCATCGGTAATGCCTTCCATCAGCGCTAAACGTTCTGCGGCTTGTACGACATCATAGGTATGGTGAATCCCATGGTAATACAAATGTTTCGGCAAACGCTCGCGCAGAATTTTCATGATGTGACGTTCTGCTTTGTTATAGTTGATGCTGGAATACAAGTGGAGGTCCACATACTTCCAAAACTTCTCATTGGGCTCAATTCCCAATCCATCCACCGAAAGCTCAGGCTTGATGCGGTGAACGAAATACATATCGATTTCACCTTTGTTTTTAGCGGCAATTTTTCCGCGGTAGGTGCATTCGAAATAGGGTTCAATGAGGTCGTAAGTGGTTCCGGAAATATTCACCGTCATCGGATCGGCGGTGACTTGCATTCGGTTGGCGGTGTTTACGGTATTTCCCCAGATATCGTAAGCAAAACGTTTTGTTCCGATTACTCCCGCAATAATTTCACCGGTATTGATTCCGATGCGCAATTCCCAAGCTTCATCCGGATCGTTGGACTGTTGGCGCAATTCCATCATGTAACGCTGAATTTCCAGCGCTGCAAGAACGGTATCAATGGGGTTTGATTTGCTTCGGATAGGCACACCACCGGCAGCCATGTAGGAGTCGCCAATGGTTTTGATTTTTTCGAGATTGTATTTTTGAATGATCTCGTCGAACTTAACAAAATAATTATCAAGCTTGGCTACAAGATCGGATGGTCGCATGCGCTCTGCAATCTTGGTAAAACCAACAAAATCCGTAAAGAGAACGGTAACCTGACGGTAACTGCGCGCGCTGGCTTTTCCCCTTGATTTTAATTCTTCGGCTGTTTCTTCCGGAAGAATATTCAAGAGCAATTTTTCCACCTTATTTTTCTCTTCTTCGATCACCTGCTTTTGCGTTTCGATCTTTTCTTTTTGTTCCATCACTTCACGTGTGCGTTCGCGTACTTCGAGCGCAAGACGTAAGCGTTGTTTTTTGATGTTTACGATGCGGGCCTGGTAAATGGCAAGCACCAATCCAAGAATAAGAAAAATCACCAAAGTGCGGAACCACCAGGTAGCCCAGAATGGCGGGTGAATGATAACAATCAGTTCTGCGGGCTTTTCCGACCAATACCCATCGCTGTTGCATGCCCAAACTTTAAACGTGTATTTTCCGGGCGGAATGCGGTTGTAATTGGCCGTGTGATTGGTTCCCGATTCAATGATTTGATCATCCAATCCTTCCATCATGTAACGGTAACGGTTATTGGCAGGATTGGAAAAATGCAATGCGGCAAAATTGATGGTCAGGGTATTTTCACGGTACCCCAAATTCAATTCTTTCAAGAAAGCAACATTCTCTTTAATCTGAGAACCTTTACCGGCTCGAAGCACTTTATTGAACAAACTGATTTCCGTTATGACGACTTCAGGTGCAACAGAATTGGTCTTCAACTGATCCGGAAAAAAGGAATTGAAGCCATCTATTCCGCCAAAAAACAATTCTCCGTTTCTGCTTTTGTAGGCCGCACCAATATTAAACTCATTGCTTTGCAAACCATCCTTTTCAAGGTACTTCGCAAACTTTTCGGTCTTTAAATCAAAACGGTTCAATCCATAATTCGTACTCATCCACAAAGCTCCATTTCCATCGCCCAAAACCGAATACACCACGTTGTTCGACAAGCCTTGTCGCTCGCTGTACGATTTTACAACCTGATCGTTTACGGGATCATAACACAACAATCCGCTGCCATAGGTTCCGCACCAAAACAATCCTTTTTCATCTTCCCACATGCTTGTAATCAGCATATCTCCTTCTTCGGTGGATGCATTAAATGCTTGCTGTTTGGGAACAAAACGATAGCTGGTGTTTTCACCGTTTTTCTCTTCAATCACTTGCGACAATCCCTCGCCTTCGCAGGAAACCCAGGTGTTGCCTTTGCTGTCAATAAAAATGAGACGAATTTTACTGGAAGGCAATGAATTCGGGTCGTTCGGATTGTTTTGGAAGAACTGGAAGTTCCCGGTTTTTTTATCGATTCGACTCAAACCTTCTTTGGTTCCAACCCATAAAATGTTTTTCTTTTTATCCTCCTGAATGGAATACACACGGTTATCGCTGTAATCGGTAGACCCACTGCGAAAAGGAACCGGACGAAAAGAAGCAGTAGTATAATCAGCAGAAACACCAAGGGTAAACAAGCCATCAACAGCACCCACCCAAATGGTTCCCTCATCATCGATGTAAAGCGATAAAACCGAATTGTTGTTTTGTGAATTGGGATTGTTGGCAATACGGTTATAACGATCTATTCTTCCGTTTTTTCGATCCACGCGGTTCAATCCCTGGCGCGTACCCACCCAGAGCACACCGTGTTTGTCTTCGCAAATGCTCCAAACCGTGCGATCGTTCAAACTTTTCGGATTATCGATACTGGCGGTAATTTGCGAGAACACTTGTTTGATGGGATCGAAGCGGCTTATTCCCTGATTGGTTCCAATCCAAATCGAACCGCTGCGGTCTTCAAGCGCGCATAAAACCAAATCATCCGCTAAGCTATATTTCTGAAAATCATTGTGGCGAAAATTGTGGAATACCGGTTTCTCATTTTTCAATTGCATGATATCGATTCCCGACCCGGTAGTACACACAATAATCGATCCTGAGCGCGTAACATACAAACTGCGCACAGTATTGTTGGAAAGTGAATTTCCTGCTTCGTGATGGGCTAAATAACGCTCGGTAAAAACGCCATCGTGTTCCAAACGCAAACGGACAATTCCCATGTTGGTTCCAATCCAAAAATTTCCGGATTTGTCTTTGGTGATGCTCCATACCACTTCATTGATGTTCGGATCATCCACAGCATCAAAACGCTGGTGTTTGGCATTGAACATCAACAATCCCTTACCGGATGTCCCTGCAAGCACACGGTCTTTTTCATCGACATATACACAAAGCACATTGCGCGCTTCAACACCTTTGAACACATAAGTGGTTACACGTTCTTTGTGTTTATCAAAAAGGTTTATGCCATTGCCAAAGGTGGAAAACCAAATGTTTCCTTTAGAGTCTTCAGCGATGTCTGTAACGTTGCGGTATTGATCGCCCAATTCGTAACGCTTGAATTCTTCGGTGCGTGGATCAAAGCGGTTCAATCCGCCGCTGTTGGTGCCCAACCAGATGTAGCCTTCTTTATCTTCAAAAAGGCATTGGATAAAATTATTGGAAAGCGTGTTCGGGTTGGAAGGGTCTTTTTTATAGATGACGATGTTGGTTCCGTCGTAACGATTGAGTCCGTCTTGTGTGGCAATCCAGATGAATCCTTTGCTGTCCTGAATGATATCGTTCACCAGACTTTGCGACAATCCGTTATTGATGTCCATGTTTTCAAACCGGATTTGTTGCTGAGCCGACAAACCGGAGAAAACAAACAACAAGGCAAGTAAAGACAGTATCCTCCTCATATGGTCAAAAATAAGAAAATAAGCACCCCTTTACAGCATGGAAGAAAGGAAAATAAAGAGGGCTGACAGGAATCAGTTGCAGGTTGTCGGGAATAAAAAACCCCGAAGTTTCGGGGTTTTTTTTAGTTCTCAGGAGTTTCTGTGGATGGCGACTCTTGCTTAGGTTCTTCCTGTTTTTTCCGCAGGTAATCCGGCAATTGCATTCCGGCCATGTTAAA
>JBIKKU010000226.1:0-5459 GCA_044360245.1 Flavobacteriales bacterium
AACCATTGCACCGGTTACCTCGCTGGGGTGAACCCTTAATTCGCGCATGGTTTCTTCCAAACGCTGCGGATGAATAGTTCCGGGGAGCCACTTCCAGGTATCTACAGATTTATCTTTAGTCTGTTGGAAAAAGTGAGAAACCATGCATCCATCGATAGGTTCGGCGGGATGACTTGGCCACCACCCTACTACATTCGATTTTAGTCCCTCTTGATTTAAGATATTCCAAATGGCTTTGACTTTTCTCGAGGTAGAAGCCACAGGTCGAATTCCATTTACGGATTCCGGATTGGGATCAGGCTCCACAAATCCATGAATTCCATGTTTGTCGGCGCGTTTTCCTGTAGCAATGGAAGTCCACAACATGGGAGAAATGGGAGGATCGAGTGTTGCAAGTTTCCCGGAGGAACCTTCAGAAAGAAACTTAGCTAGCGTTGGCATATAGCCTTTAGCAATCATTTCATTTACCACCTTCCATTCACAGGCGTCCCAGCCCAACAAAAGTACTTTACGCTTGCTCATCAGATCCAATCAAATTATCATTATTCCCTTTTTCAGCATCAGCCTTGGCCATGGCTTCATCACGAACTTTTCTCCACATTTGAACGCCTTTATAACCTAAGGCCATTATTCCCAATGCACCTTCAGGTGGAATTTCAATTGCTTTTCCGGGAATCGGTTTTATTTTTTTTGTGTTTTCAGACATGCGTCAAACCATTTTCGCAAATGTAATGAAAATGGCTCTTTTGCTTGAAAAAAGAAAAGCAGTAAGCTTTATCCTAAACATGAATCAATGCAAAACCACTATTTTTTGAGTGTTCCATTGCACATCGTTTTCAATTTGCAGGTAATAAATTCCGTCAGGCAAATGAGTGATATCCAAAGTGAATGTGGTCCCAAAAGTGGCTAAACCTATGCTCTTAATAAAGACTTCTTTACCATTGATATCGAATATTTTACAGTTCAATTGTTGAAGTTGATTTTCAGGTGCTTCAATGGTGATTATTCCTGTGGTTGGGTTGGGGATAATTTGAAAATCATTCATGTTAGATTCCTCTCCAAGACCATTCACATTGATTTCATCCCATAACATAAAATCATCTAAGGCTGCTTCAACCAGTGAGCCTCCGTTTTGACTAACGGTGGGACGAATACTATCCGATGCGATAAATTTCAGTTGAACCGTGTTTGATGGGGTGATGTAATCCTGAACGCGAATGACATTTCTTCGCCATGCATGTTCTGAAGTTGGTGTGTTTTCTACATAAACCCAGTTTGTGCCATCACCGGATATCATTACTTGCCACCAATCGGCATTTGGGTTCACGCCTTTGCTATTGGTATACCAGCGGTAATAGGAAATGGCAGGATTCACATAGCCACTTAAATCGAGCACAGGTGAAAATAATGTGGTCGCTCCCCCATCCACATCTGCAGTTCCGGCAGCATCATCGGCATTGGCTGCATTTTTGGTGTAAAAACAGGAAGTTCCACCAAATGTATTTTGTGTATCAGGTTGCACAACAGATTCAGGAATACCAAAAGTCATGAAAGAACCAAGAATAACTCCTTCCTCCCATTGTCCGTTGGTGGCATTATCCGAAACATCGCCCAAAGTCCAATTTCCGAATTGTTGCAAACCGTCGCTATCGTGGGTTTTATGCAAGGCATACCCAACCATCACGAAATACGGCAAGGTCGGATTTACTGCATTGGCTCCAAAAGGAAGCACCGCTGAAATGTTGCCATTCAAATCACTAGCCCCAATGTAATAGGCTACAACATCACCAAGATTTTGTCCGGGAATTGAAGCTGTGTAGGAGTTACCCGAAACTAGATTCATGCTCAAACTTTGCCAAGCGCCTTGATTGACGCGGTAATTGCAGAATATTTGATCAACATAATCGGTATAAGGAAAAGTCAAGTTCAAGTCTACATCAATGCTTATGTTCACTGCTTCCGGTGATGCTAAAACCGCTTGGTGCGTAAGCGAAGCATTAGAAATCAAAGTAATGCCATGCAGGTCAAAAGCAGTGGCAATGGCCATTCCGTTAGGAGTTCCATTGGTCAAATCACCATCGGTATCATCTGCCTGGAGGACATCGATAAGCACATCGGTGAAGGCCTGACCTTCATTTCCATTAAAGACTTCAGCCTGATATCCGGGGAAAGCATCTGCAAAAAGTTGGGTTGTCAGGTTCATGTCGTTACCCAAAAGCAAATACGTGTCCCACCAAGCACCGGCAATGATTTCTCCATCGGCGTGGACTTCTCCAACAATATTCACCGGATAAACTTTGCGGTTGATATCATATCGACGGATAAAACTGTTGACATTGCTCAGATTGGTTCCCAAGCCGATGATGGCTTGTTGCGTTATGGAATATGCCCAGAAATCGGCATAGCCTTCATCCATTGCGCCATTGTTGAAAAAGCTTCCGCCATCGGTATAAAATGAATGGTTGATGCCATGTCCGTATTCATGGTAGATAACATCAGCAACGGTTGCAAACGAGGTACATCCACCACCTTGTGCAAAGAAATTTATAGAGGATCCATCGTAATACGCATTGCAGGTTCCGGGACTCACATCAATATTTGCAGGAAGCGAAAAATCCATTCCCGTAAAGGTTGGCAATACTGATTTGCAATGGTCGTGCGCCACGTTGACATGGTAAAAAGCCGAACGCTCGCGGATGTTGGAAGCACTGGGGGAAAATGTAATGGTGTTTGGTCCATCATTGCAAAGACTACTAAACACAGGGGTTGCAGCGTTGGTCTGCACATTCACCCAATTACCGCTGAGGGAAAAATTTACATTTTGTGGACCGCTGATTCCGGTGACTGAGGTCCCAAAAGCATCGGTTTGAAAGGCGTTTCCACTTACTACAAAACTTAAATCGGGAAAAGGAACAACAACCGTTGGATCAAAAGAATTGTTGGGATAAATCTCGCCTTGCATTTGGATTTCAATCCCCGTTGGCGGCGGATTTCCATGCATGTGGCGGATGGTATTGTGTCGGTAGAGCACTTCCCCATTATGCGCATCTACCAAGGTGTAATAACGCGCAGGAATACCATCTTCATCTTTGGTTTCAATTTCAACCTGATACACCAAACGGTAATTGTTCCCTTTGTTTTCAGGTATGGGCAAGATGCAAAGTTCTTGTTTTACTTCGGTGTTCAGAATGGTTTCGTTGAGGTTATACATAGCCTGACTAGCAGCATTGGCGGGACTTAAAAAGGCTTGAACATTCAAGGAAATATCGCTGTAAACATCTGCTCCGAATAAAATAACCCTGCCTTGTGCATCCAGCTTCACCAATAGTTTAGAGCCCAAAACCTGCAATCCCTGGTGCTTTTGGGAAAAATGGACATAAGTGTGTTTGCTGGTTGGAATGCTTTTTTTCCAAACCAAATCGTTCAGGGGTATTTCAAAATCGCTTAGATGCTGTTGTACAAAATTCAGCGCTTTTTGCTCGGGACTTGCTCCTTGAACGGCAATGGGTTTTCCATAAGCGCGATGTGGTTTTTGATTTTCTTCATTGAACTGTACCCACCAATTTCCATTGCTATGCAAGAAATTCTGCCAGTTGCTTTGATTTCTGAGGAATTGCTGATAAGCCAAATCAGGTAAACGCTTGTTGTTTTTGATAAAGGTCAGTTCGTATTCCGAAGCAGAATGGTACATGTTTCGACCGGCGTAAACCGAACAAGCGCCAACTGCAAAAAGAACTATGGCAAAAAATCTAAAAGTCGTATTCATATCCCCCACAAATTCAGGAAAAAAAAGGAATTCCACAATGAAATGGCCAATGGTTTAGGGAGCGGAAGTATATGCTTTGAAGAAAGCCTTCAAAAATGAATATTTCTATTTTTTGCAAAGAGGTTTTACAAGTCCTTTTGATTCCAAATCTTCGCTATTTTTGCGCTCCATGACTGAAGCCTTGCAAAAAGCCCTAGAGGTGCTGAAATCAGGAGGAATTATCCTCTATCCTACCGATACCATCTGGGGTATTGGCTGCGATGCAACAAAGGCAGAAGCGGTTGAAAAAGTATATGCGCTCAAAAATCGTGTCGATTCCAAAAGCATGATTGTTTTATTGGATGAAGAAGCAAAACTCAATCGCTTTGTGAAGGACGTTCCGGGATTGGCCTGGGATATCCTCGAAATGAACGAAGAACCTCTTACCATCATTTACGATGATGCAAGAAACCTTGCACCAAATGTGATTGCCGAAGACGGGTCGGTTGGGATTCGCGTTACACAGGATACATTTTGCCAACAACTCATTCGCAAATTCGGGAGACCAATTGTTTCTACATCTGCCAACATCAGCGGTGAAATGGCGCCACGGAACTTTTCCGAAATTGCTGAAGAGATCAAAAAAGGTGTCGATTATGTTGTAGCATACCGACAACAAGAAACAAGAAAAGCTCAGGCTTCCAAAATCATTAAACTCAGCAACGATGGCCGGATCAAGATTCTCCGTTGAAGAACATCGTTTGCAAGATGCCTTAACGAATCCGGTTTTTGAGGTCATTTCGCGTGTTGCGGCCAGTCAACAGAAACCCGTTTTTGTTATTGGCGGTTATGTGCGCGATATTTTGCTGGGCAGACCTTGTAAAGATATTGACCTTGTTACCCTGGGTAGCGGTATGGATTTGGCAACTGCTATTGGAAAAGAATTGGGCGTAAAAGTTAGTTTATTCAAAAATTTCGGGACCGCTCATCTGCGTTACAAAGATTTGGATATTGAATTCGTAGGTGCACGCAAAGAAAGCTACCAGCGCAATTCACGAAAACCTATTGTAGAAGAAGGAACGCTCGAAGACGATCAGAACCGTCGAGATTTTACCATCAATGCCCTTGCCATAAGTCTGAATAAAGAAAACAAAGGCCAATTGGTTGATCCATTTGATGGGCTCACGGATTTGAAAAATGGCATTATCCGTACTCCGCTTGATCCTGATATTACCTACAGCGACGACCCTTTGCGCATGATGAGGGCTATTCGTTTTTCATGTCAGCTTGATTTCACCATCGAAGAAAAATCACTCGAAGCCATTGAACGAAACAAGGAACGGATTTCGATTATTTCTCAGGAACGCATTGCCGAAGAATTGAATAAAATCATTCTTTGTCCAATTCCTTCCATTGGGTTTAAACACCTATTTAATACCGGATTGTTGCAGCTCATTTTTCCTGAAATGGCCAAACTTCATGGGGTTGAAGAGGTAAACGGAAAAAAACATAAGGACAATTTTTACCACACCTTGCAAGTGCTCGATAATCTCTGTCCCAACTCGGATGATTTATGGTTGCGCTGGGCAGCGTTATTGCATGATATCGCCAAACCGAACACCAAAAAATATTATCCTGAGCAAGGATGGACTTTCCACGGACACGAAGATGTTGGTGCAAGAATGGTTCCCGGTATTTTCAAGCGATTGAAATT
>JBIKKU010000227.1:0-5454 GCA_044360245.1 Flavobacteriales bacterium
CGGCAAAAAATATCCCATTCATAAGCTAAAGGAACATTCAATTTTTCTTCGTGGATGTTCTCTATTCGAAGCGTGTCTATTTTGTCGTACCTTTTTTCAAGCTCGATAAGTAAAAGTGATTGTGCAATACTATTCGCGCTGTCGATGGATTGGACGATACTGTCTGATTGTTGCATCAGGCGGGCTATTTCGGCTTCTGTGGAAATAGCTTTTTTCAGTTTTTTCTGAAGAGCACTTTTCGATCCTTCCATTTTTTTCGCGTTTGCTTTGTATTTGGATTTTCGAATAAAGCGAATGGTTTTTTCAATATTGTTTTTCTTTTTGTTGTTGCCTGCTTTTAAGCGTTTGGTTTCTGTCTTGAGTTTTTTGAGCTCATTGAATCGCGTTTGCAGGAAATTTTGGTTTTTTAGATTGTTGCCGAATAACAATTGTTTTCGGAATTTATTCGCCTTCGAATAATAAGCGGCCTCATCGGTATTCATTTGATGGGCTTTTCTGAGGAGTTTCTGACTTTCGCCATGCTGACGAATAAGAAACTTTAGCGTATCCCTTTGTTGGTAGAGGTCTTCAGATCCTTCCAGAAATGCTTGTTTGGCATGGATGGTATAATTCACATGTTCTATTCCTGCATCTAAATAATTTCTTGGATTGACTTTCAGAATGATTTTAGATGCCGTATAGTTTTGCAACCAAAGCGGATCACTATTGAACATCGTAAAAGATTCATCATGGTATTTGGCTGCTGCTAAAGAGGTATCGTTGTAAATGCTGTCGTGTCGCTCAAAAAACGATAAACTCTCTTTGTTTTGAAGCACTTGTGCATCATCGATAAGTGGTAAATGATTTTCTCTGAATTCTTGTGGAGCTTCATAAATTTTTGAAGTATCGAAAGTTTGAAGGTGTTTGTGTCGGTCATGAATCACAGGAATTCCAAACCAGGTCCAGATGCGTCGGCTAAGGCGAGGTCTTGTGATGTAATTGGTGCACACTTCATAGGGCGAAATGGGATGCCATCTTTGATTAAAACGCACCATCACCCATAATTGGTTTCCGGAGTACAGAGGTTGACCGTGAACCAAATCATTCGTGTAAGCATATCCGCTAACCAATTCCGTTTCGATTCCTGCATGCTTGCACATTTCCCGAAACACATTGGCATAGCCGCCCACTCCGGCTTTTCTTCTGAAGTTGATGCGCTTTGGCGAGACCGGAATACGGAGGGAACGGTCGTATCGAAACCAATCGTAACGCAAGTGTTCCGACATCCACTGTAAAATTGCAATGGTTTTGAGCGAATCGTTGCTACAGTTTTCGGTAATTTTTTTGCTGATGTACGGAAGCGATCTTAGTCGGTATGCAGGCAGTTGATCACCTTTACCGGCATGTGCAAAGTTCCCGCAGTAACAGAAAAAAATGATCATCAAAAAACTGAACCGCTTCAACATCTTGTTGCTATCTGTAGTTGTATAACAAGGAAGTTTTTGGATAGTTACTTTTTGACCATTTTTGGTTTCTTCCTTAGCTTGAAATCCGTGAAAAGAGCCCGTTTTGATTTTGTTCAACCATCCTACTTTTTGCTGAGTGCGCTCATTTTTCTGGTTTTCAGTAGTTTACGACCTGCTTGTGTGGGTTTGTTTTTCGGGCTAATTCCCTGAAATTATTAAATTTGCGGCCTGATGGAGCGAATCACACTCAAGGATAAAACTTTTACGCCTTATATCCGTGGAGCGGAATTGCAAAGCCGCATTGCTGAATTAGGTGCGCAAATCACGCGCGACTATGCCGGAAAGACACCCTTGTTTTTATCGGTATTGAACGGATCGTTTATGTTCACTGCCGATTTATTGAAAGCAGTTGATCTTCCTTGTGAAGTGAGTTTCGTAAAAGTAGCTTCCTACCATGGAACAGGTTCATCGGGAAAAGTCACGGAACTAATTGGTTTGAGTGAACACATTGAAGGCAGGGATGTGATTGTGGTTGAAGATATAGTGGATACAGGACTTACCATTCAAAAAGTGGCAGAGCTTCTCAGTGAACGTCACCCGGCTTCTTTGCGCATTGCAACTTTGTTGTTCAAACCCGAAGCCTACAAAGGCACCATGCCGGTGGATTATGTCGTGCGTGAAATTCCAAATGCATTTATTGTTGGTTACGGACTAGACTATGATGGTCTGGGTCGCAACCTTCGAGATATTTACCAGATCGTTGAATGAAAAAAAATGATTATGCTGAACATCGTGTTATTCGGCCCTCCGGGCGCAGGTAAAGGGACTCAGTCTGCCAAACTCATTGACAAGTATGGACTGGTTCATCTTTCTACGGGAGATATTTTCCGAGCAAACATCAAAGGCGAAACAGACTTGGGAAAACTCGCCAAGAGTTATATGGATAAGGGACAACTGGTTCCGGATTCCGTTACCATCAGCATGCTCGAAGCAGAAGTGAACAAACACAAAGATCCCAAAGGATTTATTTTCGATGGTTTTCCGCGTACACATGCACAAGCTGCAGCATTGGATACTTTCCTCGAAAGCAAAGGAACGTCCATTACTTTGATGCTTGCTTTGGAAGTTGAAGAAGAGGAATTGCGTACACGTTTATTGTTGCGTGGAAAAGATTCCGGTCGTCCGGATGATCAGAATCCTGAAGTGATTCAGAAGCGTATCGATGTGTATAACAATGAAACTGCTCCTGTAAAAGCATTTTATACCCAACAAGGAAAATACAAAGGTGTTTATGGTATCGGTTCCATCGATGTGATTTTCGGAAACCTTTGCGACATCATTGATGCGATGCAAGCAGGAGTGAAGATGGAATTTTTTCCAAAGGAAGAAGAGTTGATGCGTGCTGCCAATGAATTGAAGGCCATTTCGAAAGTGGAGGTTGAAGAAGGTTCCGCGAAACCGGCAACTGCCAAAGCTGAAACACCCAAGAAGAAGAAAAAAGTTGCAGCAAAAAAAGCTGTCGCAAAAGCTGCTCCTGCTTCTAAAAAAGCAGAGAAAAAAACAGCAGTGAAGAAAAAAGTTGCCAAAAAAGCAGCGAAGAAAGTTGCTAAAAAAGCTACCGTTAAAAAGGCAGTGAAAAAGGTGGTAAAGAAAACGGTGAAAAAAGCCGCTAAAAAAGCAGCACCTAAAAAAGCGACCAAAAAAGTGGTGAAGAAAGCAGCCAAAAAAGCAGCTGTGAAAAAAGTCACCAAAAAGGCCGTAAAAAAAGTGGTGAAAAAGGTGACCAAAAAAGTAGCCGCTAAATCGGTGAAAAAAGCTGCGCCAAAAAAGGCCATTAAAAAAGTAGTAAAGAAAACCACCGCGAAAAAAGCAGCGGTTAAGAAAGTAGCTAAAAAAGCAGCCAAAAAAGTTGTAGCCAAAAAAACCACTAAAAAAGCAGTGGCGAAAAAGGCCGTGAAAAAAGGCGGAAAAAAGAAAAAATAAAACGTGGCTGAATCAAATTTTGTCGATTACGTAAAGATCTGCGGGCGCTCCGGAAAAGGGGGCGCAGGATCTGCGCATTTCCACCGTGCAAAAGGAAATCCCAAAGGAGGACCTGATGGAGGAGATGGCGGTCGGGGCGGACATATCATCTTGCGTGGAAACGCGCAGTTGTGGACGCTCATTCACCTGAAATACCGCAAACACGTTATCGCCGAAGATGGAGTGGGTGGAAGTGCAAGCAACATGACCGGTCGTTATGGTCGAGATGAAATTCTCGATGTGCCGCTTGGAACCGTTGCCCGTGATGCAGAAACCGGAGAAGTGATGTTTGAAATCACCAAAGATGGTGAAGAGAAAATTCTTGTCCCCGGAGGACGAGGCGGTTTAGGAAACAACCATTTTAAAACTTCAACCAATCAGGCTCCGCAATATGCACAACCCGGTGAACCCGGAAGAGAAGAGTGGAAAATTCTTGAATTGAAAGTACTGGCTGATGTCGGATTGGTTGGTTTTCCAAATGCAGGAAAATCGACTTTGCTTTCCGTTGTCTCCGCCGCGAAACCTGAAATTGCCGATTACCCCTTTACCACCATGGTGCCCAATTTGGGAATCGTAAAATACCGCGATTACCGCTCGTTCATTATGGCCGATATTCCGGGAATCATTGAAGGAGCGCATGAAGGCAGAGGATTGGGACATCGCTTCCTGCGCCATATCGAACGCAATTCCATTCTGTTGTTTATGATTGCCTGCGATGCGACTGACATCAAAAAGGAATATAAAATTCTACGCAATGAATTGCAGGAATTCAATCCCGAATTGCTGCACAAAGACCATGTTCTGGCCATTACCAAATGTGATATGTTGGATGAGCAGATGATGAAAGAAATGAAGAAAGATTTGCCCAAAGGTGTCGAAACCATTTTCATTTCCTCGCAAACCGGATATCACATTCAGGAATTGAAAGACCTGCTCTGGAAAAAACTGAATACTCCTGAATGAGTTTTTTCGAATCCATCGAACACATCGATCATTCGCTTTTTTTTGCGATCAATTCCAAACATAATGCCTTCTGGGATGTGGTCATGGAAATCGTTTCTTCTCGTCCCGCATGGATTCCCGCTTATGTTTTTATGGGTTGGTGGATTTGGAAACACAAAGCACCACGCGGATTGTATATCGCTTTGTTGTGTATCGGAGTCCTTATTTTACTTACCGATGCAGGCTCCAATTATTTATTCAAGCATGTGTTCGAACGCTACAGGCCCTGCCACAATGTAGAATTCGGACATTTGGTACATATTGTAAACAACCATTGCGGCGGACAATTTGGTTTTATCTCCTCGCATGCGGCAAACTTTTTTGGACTCGCCATGTTTTTCAGTTTACTGATGCGTCCGCATTTTAAATGGTCTTTCCCGCTATTCTTTTTCATCGCTTTTTTGGTAGCGTATTCGCGTGTTTACCTTGGTGTGCATTATCCTTCGGATGTTTTGGTGGGAGGTCTATTCGGTTCCCTGATCGGATGGATGTGTTTCCGTTTGTATCACTTGATTGAAATTCGGAAAATAAAAATGCCGGTATGAATTACGTTTGGGTTTTTCTCGGAGGTGGCTTGGGAAGCGCATTTCGTTTTGGGATTTCCAGGATGATGCAACCCTTCGGATTTACTTTTCCCTGGGCAACATTTTCGGCCAATATGGTCGCTTGCATTGTATTGGTTTTGGTTGCCATGTTGTTCAAAGGCAAAACCAATGAGGCGATGTATTTGTTTTTGGCTACGGGATTTTGCGGTGGACTCAGTACCTTTTCAACCTTCAGTCTTGAAACCGTTCAACTTATGCAGCAAGGGCAATGGACTTTTGCCTTAAGTAATGTTGCTCTAAGTATGCTCGCGGGGATTTTTGCTGTTTGGATGCTCTGGAAATAATCAGGCATCGAATTCCGAATACATCTTATCCAATACCTTGCATTCGTTTTCCCAGGTTAAAGATTGGGTTGCGCGTTTGCAGTTTTCACGGAACAT